>JBIPNA010000086.1:0-11486 GCA_044375665.1 Catalimonadaceae bacterium | reverse complement strand
GCTGGAAATAAAAGCCGGTTTCCACCACAGCTCTGATCTGGATCCCACCAAAGCCATCAACTGGAAAAGGCAAACACAGTTTTGTGGTCAGATTGGTGTGATGGGTGATTTAGGCATGCATGTGGCACACGTACCTCTGCGATTGGGATGGAAACCCAAAAATATACATGCACATCTTCAGAAAATCTACACCCAAAGACCAGATGGCAAAGGAGGAATGGCTTCATGCGACACATGGGACAATGCCATTATCCACGGACGGGTGGACATCGGTGAAAACCACAACATTCCCATAACCTTGGAGATGAAACGAATGGCCCCCACCGAAACAAATACCTGGTATCTTGAAGTGCTTGGAACAGATGGAGGCTGCCGGTTTTCTACCAAAGAACCAAAAACTTTTTGGCAATACACCCGCGGAAAGGAACAATGGTGGCAAAAAACAGATCTTGGTTTCCAGGGACCATATTCTACCGTAACCGGTGGAATTTTCGAACCTGGTTTCCCCGATTGTTTCATGCAAATGCTCGCTGGTTTTGTGGCTGAACGGGAAGGTTTTTCAAACGGCAGGTTTACCTGTGCAACCCCTGAAGAGGCTGTAGAAAGCCATAGAATTTTTCAAAAAGCCCTTGAGGCTCATTTGGCTTTGGGTTAAAACAATGCTTCTTTCAGGAAAATATTAACTCTATAATCCGTCGACTACTTGCCCTGTCGGGATTTTTCCTGATGGACTTTTTCCGGTTTTCAATTCAATTTGTTCTAATATTGCCACTGGTTTTGGTTCCGATCCGGTTTTCCGGCTTCGGATGAAAAGGGAAACCGGTGTAAATCCGGTGCTGTGCCCGCAACTGTAAGAACTGCTAAGTTCCAGTCAACTTCAGGCCACTGTGGTTAAATCCATGGGAAGGCCGGCTGGAATGGTTCAAGTCAGGAGACCTGCCTAACCAACATACAACGAAACCTTTCGGGAACAAAGGGGTTCTGATTGCTTCTGCTTAGGCAACTCTGCGTTGTCCAGGTATTTGCATCCGGTCCTGCGTTTCTGTTTTATGCTGCATGGTCCGGTTCTGTCGAATCCTCCTTCTTTGTCTTTGTGTTTCTGGTTTTTCCCAGGGTCAGGAAAGGTCTGTTCAACTACCGGTTGTTTCGGTTACCGGCGAAAAAGCCAAAACCAATCTCCAGAAATGCGACACCCTCGATCAATACCGACCCCACCGAAATGCAAATGAGCCCATGGCCCAGTTGCCGGGTCAAGTCCTCCGCAATTATGGCCCTTCCGGATCTTCAGTCCTGATATTAAGGGGGACTTCAGCTGTCCACACCAGGTTAATGTGGAATGGGATGGTCATCGACAACCCAATGTTGGGTCAGGCCGACCTGAGTTTGGTTCCGGGTGGATTGATGACAAATGCAAAACTTGTCGTCGGCGGTGCAAATACCGTTGCCAATTCCGACCACTTTGGAGGAATATTGTCTGTTTCTTCAGAATCAAATACCAAAGGCTTTACCAGCGGCATGAGCGTTGGCAGCTTTAAAAACTTCCAAAACTGGGCTTCAGGAAACTGGGAAATCAAAAAAGTAAGCGGGCGGATTAATCTCTGGCACCAATATGCAAAAAATGATTTCCCTGTGGAAGGATCCCATTTCAGGGAAAGACAGCAACATAGCCAGCGTAGATATTATGGAACAGAGGGCCAGGTTCTGGTGAAATTGAATCAAAACTCAAACCTCAAAGCTGCTTTCTGGGTACAGGAATCTGACCGGCAATTGGGCCCATCTCTTTGGGAACCGCAAAGCCTGGCCACCCAAAAAGATGCCAACCGACGTTTCCATGTAAGCTTCAAAAAAGAAAGAAAATCATCTGATTTTGAAGGTGGACTGGGTCTGATGGAAGAAATTCTGCACTATCAGGACCCAGGAACCCATGTTAACTCAAAAAGCAGAATTTCATCTTTGGTTCCCCATTTTCATTGGAAAACCGAAACAAAAAACTGGACCTGGTCCCTGGAGACGCAAGGTCTTTTGAGCAGAACTGAAGCCAACCTTTCAGATCCCGGGCCCAGGCTGGGAACAATGGCTTTACTCGCAAAAACGTCATATCGTTTTCAGGACTGCCCTTTGCAGCTGGATCTGAATCTAAGAAACGAAATTCGCCAACTTAATGCGCTTCCGTTGGAAGGGAACGCTTTCCTTCCAAGCCTGGATTTAACATACTCGAATAAAGTATGGGGAAATTTCCACTGGGCATACCAGCAAAAACAGCGCTTTCCAACCCTTAATGATTTGTATTGGCCCGGTTCCGGAAACCTCAAACTGAAAATGGAAAACGGACATGCATTCGAAATTGGGTGGAACCAAAAATTCCATTTGAAAAACCAGGTCCAATGGAACACCCAGATCAAAGGCTACACTTTATCCATTTTTAATTTTATTCAATGGCTTCCGGAAGGTGCCATCTGGAAGCCAGGTAACCTTGGTCATGTGCGGTCTACCGGTTTGGAATTGGAAACCAATGTGCAGGTGCCGTTTCAAAAAGGGATTTGGGGTCTCAGCTTAGAATCAGGTTACTGCCGTTCTATTCAAACAAAACCAAGGTTTCATGGAGATGCTTCCATTGGCCAGCAAAGACCCTTTATACCGGAATGGCAGCACGCTGCTACCTTTTTTCTGAACCTGACCAGTTGGGAATACCGGCTTTGGTTTCAATCCATTGGCTTGCGACCTACCGGCACCGGGGCAAACATGGAGTTGCCTGGTTATCACCTTTGGTCAGCAAGACTGGCCTGGAAACCAAAAAGTGGAAAAAAATATGGTTTTCAGACATTTTGCGAAGCACGTAACCTGCTTGACAAAACCTTCCAATCTGTTCCAGGCTATCCCATGCCAGGCCGCCAATGGGCTTTGGGACTGGAATTTCGTATGCTTTAATCACACTCTCTTGTATGCATAAATCACTCCTCATCGGACTCCTGCTTATTTCCTCATCTGCGTTTTCTCAATGGATAAGCCCGTTTGATTCTCTTAACCTTGGTTCAAGTGGATATTTAGACGGTGCCACGCTTAACGGAGGCTTTTCGAGCGGAAGGCTTTATTTTGTAAATCAATACAACACCCAATTTCAGTACTGGGATGGATTTGCAGCGTCCAGCCGAACTGACACCAGCACTTCCGGCTTCAGCAATCAGTTTTCAACCTATGCAGGAACTGCCAGGTCAGGAAATCAGTTTGCTTTGGCGTATTCAGCATTCCCGTCCATCATCCGAAACACAGAACCTAATGTGCCCAAACGCCTGGTTTCCTTTTGGTACACCAACAGCACATATGCTGCCCTAAGCATGAAAAACGGAGATGCTTTTGCCAAGAAATTCGGAGGTCCATCAGGAAATGATCCTGATTATTTTGTCTTGAAGGTGCTCAATTTCAGAAACGGAATTGCCATTGATACGGCAGAAGTTTTTCTGGCTGACTATCGTTCTTCAGACAATTCGCAGGACTATATTGTAAAGAACTGGAGAAAGGCCAACATCAATTTTGAACAGCCATTCGACAGTCTGGCGTTTCGGCTTGAAAGCAGTGACAATGGCCAATTTGGTATGAATACGCCTGCCTATTTTTGTCTGGATGATGTGGAAACCACCCCATTTCTGGCCTATGAAGAGAGGAAAACTTCTGAGCTAAAAATATACCCCAATCCGGCCCGTGAATCGGTGGTCATTGAAACAGGATCTGAACCTGAATTTTGGTCGGTTTTCAATAGCCAGGGCCAAAAAATTCAACATGGTTCCCTGAAAGCCTGGTCAACCGAACGACTAAAATTGGATGGAAATCCATCCGGAATGTATCAAATCAGGACTTCTTCAGGGCTTAACAGGAACTTTGTGTACCTTCCCTGATTGCCTTCGGTTCCATTCGAGTGCCTGTTCCCAATTCCATTTTAAACCCAGCGGCAAAGAGCTGACGGGAGTTTTTTCCACCAATTCCGGTAAAGAAATGAGGTTGTTCCTCGCCCAGGGTTTGGTGACAAAACCCAACCCTCCTTTAATCTCCTGAGCTTCAGCAAATTTGGGAGAAGCTACTTCGATCAATATCTTCTCTGCGGAAAAATACACCACAAGCTGCAATCCAAATCCAAGCAGGAACCAGGTCGGGAAAGCATTAAATACTGGAAATTTTCTGTAAGGGATGCTGGTCCATTTCAATCCGGTTTCAATGGAGACAAGGAGGATTAATGGCAACAAAAACACCATTATACCCGGCTCAGGGAACAAACATGTAAAGCCAAATAATGGCAGCCCCATTCCCAACCAGGTCATTATACCCAATCTGGAATCCCTTAAATTTAAACACCAATGAAACAATCCAGGCCAGGAGATTACGGGCAAAGAAGCCATGACCATGCACAAACCAAAAACCGGGCCTTTCCATAAAACCTGTAGGTCAAAAGTCAACATCTTATCCTGAACGGAGTCGAAAAACACCTGAGATATTGAATTGGTCTTCAGGATCTGGGTGGACCAATAAACAAGGGCTAAAACAATACAATAAGGAGCCAAGGATACCCAGAATGGCTTTCCCTTTCTCAAAATCAAAAAAAGCAGAAGAGGAAAAACGAGGACAAAATGAACATGGACCAAAAGGCCCAGGCTATGGACGAGCGTAAGTTGGGATGCGTTTTTGATTTTGGGCTCTTTCAAAAATACCATCAGATAATCGAGAAGGATAATCCAGAAAAACAGTTCCATGGTATAGACTTCGGGAATAGAAGCCAGTCGCCAGAAAGGGAAACTCAGGGCCAATATTTGCGTGGCAAAAAAAGCCGCATTCTTTCCTCCGATTTTATGGACCAGCCTGAAGGAAAAAACAAGGCTGAGCATCGCCCAGAAAACGGAAGCCCATCCCAGGATTTGTAACCCATCAAACCAGGGAAGGCATATGAGGACCGCATGATGGAAATTGAGGTACAACCAATGGCTATTTGCATTTGTAGCCCAATCCCATCCTTTTTCGATGGCCAGTGCATAACCAATGCCATCTCCCCAGGGTGCATCTGGGTGTTTACCCCATATTAAAATGACCAACCAAAACCCAAAAAAGAGAATTTGGGAAAAAGCAGCGATTTTCTGGGGAGTCCGGAAAGTCATTTTTGGATTTTTGGTTGGGAAACCGGTTTTGTGCCGTTATTTTGGGAATTGGCAAAAATGAACGCAATCTGGCGACCAAAGCAAATTTTCATTTACCTGGCAATGGTTTTTGCTTCCTTAACGGCATGCCCTTCCCAAGGTCAGGGCCTATTGCTTGAGGATAAGCCAGCGCTTGATTCGATGCGGAAAGCGATCGATTTCATGTACAACTTCCAGTTCGAAAAAGCCCAGCATTCATTAAGCCGGTTTCAGGGAAGGTATATCAATCACCCTGGTTTTATGCTGTTCAACAGCGTCACCAATTTCTGGAAGCACTTTCCCATTGGAAGCAAACCAAAAGAATATGAGGCATACAAAAAGAACCTCCATGCATTGATCCAAAAAGGCGAAGACCTTGAAAATAAATTCCCAAAAAGCCCGGAACCAGGATTCTACATTATGATGGCAAACCTGATCCTGGCCCGCCATCATTCGGAAGAAGGAGAATACATCAAAGCAGTGAGTGAAACCCGAAGAGCTTATGCCTATATCAAAAAGGGTTTTGAGTTGAAGTCCCAGTTCCCCGAGTTCTTTTTCTCAACGGGGCTTTACAATTATTATCGGGTGGCTTTTCCTGAAAGCCATCCACTTTATTCTCCATTTACCATGTTTTTTCCGGGGGGAGATAAGGCCGTAGGTTTAAAAGATCTGGAAACTGCCAGTCTGAAAAGCCTTTTTTCACGTCCTGAAGCTTTGGTATTTCTTACTTCTATCTACCTCAGGGACGAATTCAATGTGGGAGCTGCATTAAAGTACAGTCAGTTGCTGCATAAACACTATCCCGGAAACTGGCTGTTTTCTATTCTCCATGCAGAATGCCTGTTGGAAGCTGGCCAGATTGAAGCTGCGGAACCCCTTATTACCCGTCTATTAAGCAGAAATGAGTCAGGAGCACTTTTGGCTGGCTATTACCTTAAAGGACTTTTCGACCGCAAAAAGGGCAACACGGATGCCGCCAAATGGGCCTGGCAAAAGGCCTTACAATACGGAAAAACCAAAGATCGGTTGTCGAAAGGATTTATTGGATTGTCTTATAGTGAAATGGCCAAAATTGCCCGGGATGAAGGAAATCTGGATTGGGCAAAAAAATACTACAAACTGGCTTTAGAAAATTGCTCTTATAAAAAAGTTAAGCGGGATGCCGAATCTGCTGGATTTTAGGCACGGGTAAAAAAGACCGTTTCCTCAATGTCGTGCATAAATAACTTTCCAGACAGGGTTAAGCTAATCAGGATTTTATAAGCCCTTCGTTTGGAAACATTGATCAGCTTGGCATAATCTTTTAATGTTATCTTCCTCCGCCGGTCGAGAAAACCGTAAAGCGCTTTCTCATTATTGGTTATTACTTTTTTGCTGGCAACCTGTTCCCGACCGACACGCTCCATTTCCAAAGCTTTTGCTACGAGGGGGGTGGCCATGATGCATTGGTCGCCGGAGCGAACATACAACGACCAGTTTCCTGAAGCTCCAAGACTGCGGTGCGGCTTTTGATTGCTCTCCGGAATTTCCACAACCAGAATTACTTTTCCGGAGTAATCCTCCTCCCTGATGCTAAAGGAAACTACTGGCTGGGTATAAAAGGAGGCTGCCTGCTCCAACATGTACCTCTCTTCTTCCGGCTCTGCTACCCCAATAATATTTTTGTCGTCCTGGACCCCGATTAAAATGAAACCGCCTCTGCTGTTTGCAAAGGCGACGAGTGTTTTGGCTATCTTCTCAAGCTGCGAAAGGGTTTTTTTAAATTCAACCCTTGAACCTTCTCCGGTACGAATTAACTCCCTGATCGAATCGGCCATGATCTGATGGACAAGCAGTACGAGCGCAAATGTACATGGACCAACCCATGCCTGCAACAATTGGATTGTGTTAATTTGCCTCGATGAAGTACTTTAGAATTGGATTCGCAGGAACAGGGAATCTGGCCTGGCATCTGGCCCAGGACCTGGAAAAAGCCGGGCATTTTATTCCCTGCCTTTATGGACGAGATCCGGTAAATTCGGTAGCCCTGGCATCACAACTTTATGATACCCAGGTTCTTGAAGAACCAGATTTTTCTTCTTTCGGGTTGGATGTTTTGATTATTGCTGTTTCAGATGATGCTATTGCCTCTGTTTCAGAACAAATCATTGTAGGCGAAGAAACCATTGTGGTGCATACGAGTGGGGGGAAGCATATGGACGTTCTTGACCATCTTGAATCAAACTATGGTGTCTTTTATCCTCTTCAGTCTTTTACAAAAGAAAAGGCAATCGACTTTGGTGAAGTGCCTGTTTGCATCGAGGCCTGTTCAACCAGGGTTCACGAAGTTCTGTTTGCCCTTGGCAAGTCGATCAGTTCAAAAGTGGTGGTTTTGGATTCAAGCCAAAGGGAAGTATTACACCTTGCCGCAGTATTTACCAATAATTTTGCCAACCACATGCTCTTTTGGGCCAAAACATTGGTGGATGCAGAGGGTCTGGATTTCAACCTTTTGCGGCCTCTGGCAAGGGAAACAGTTGAAAAAGCATTTTTCCTGACCCCCGAACTTGCTCAAACCGGACCTGCCCGTCGTGGTGATCTAAAAACGATGCAATCCCATATTGAGCAACTTCAGGCGAATCCCGAACTTATTTCGCTTTACAAAACACTATCAGCCAGCATTCAGTTCAATTCCTGAGGCTTAGGAAATAAAACTAAATAAGAAGACTTGATTTCTTCTTCCCGTAGTCCAGGATTGCATCAATGAATTCCAAAGGCCTGAGTTTGTTGATAGCGGCCTGATGAAAAATACAGGTTGCTGGGGTCATTCCTGGCAAGGAATTGATTTCAATGATAATGGTTTCAACCCTGCCATCTTCAAAAACCCGCACAAAGGCATCGATTCGACAATATCCTTCAACATCCAGAATTTCAGCTGTTCGTTGAAGAACCTTTCTTACTTCTTCCGAAATCCTTTTTTGTTCGGAAGGATCGGTGCTGAATCGGGCAGGAGTTATATTCTGGCCCTCTCCGGCAAGGAACTTTTCTTCAAGGGAAAGTACTTCGCCTGAGGCAAGTGTCTCGGAAGGTTCAAACACCTCGTAAACCCTTTTGGACTTTTGATCAACCCTGGTCAACATTCCTCCGGTTATTTCCAGAAAATGTTTCGCACTTCCCTTTTCAATCAGTTCCTCAATCAGGAAGCCGGTTTTTTGGGGAAACTCTTCACTGGGCCGGAGTTGAAGAACTTTTGCAGGGCCTTCAGGCTTTTCCTCTTCGTCACGAAACATCATGCTGCAAAACGCATCCAATTCTGTCCTTGACTTAATTTTTTTCACGGCCGAAGAACAACCGTCATCCGAAGGCTTTGCAATAAAGGGATAGGAGAAATCTTTTTCTACCGAGGCGAACAATTGCTCAGTTGAGTCCAGCCAATCAGATTTATAAACCATCCGATGTGCTGCAACATGGATTCCATGTTTGCGAAGTAGCGCATTGGTCTCGTATTTATTGATGGTTTTCCTGGAACTTTCAATGCCAGATCCATTGTAGGGCAAACCCAACTCTTCCAGCTTTTCCTGTAAAGAACCATCCTCGCCCGGGCGTCCATGAAGCGCAATAAATACTTCATCTGCCTGAACAGCAAGATTATCTAAAGTGATTAACTCTGAAGAAAAAACTGCATCTGAGGCAAATCGACTTGTGATGGATCTTGCTTTATCAATAACCTGAACAATGAAAGGATGGACTGGCCCTGGCTGCTGAACCAGCTTCTGAACATCGTCGGCATTGTCCTTCAGCATATACTTAATGGGAAGCCGGTAAAGCGAGAATTCTGAATCGCTGCCTGTTAAAAAAACAGGAATCGGAGAATAAGAAGAAGAGGAAGATAGTTTTTCAAAAATATTCCGTCCACTCTCCATTGAAATATGGCGCTCTGTTGAATAACCACCCATTACCACGGCAACTCTTGTTCTTTTTTGGGCCTGGCTTTGTTTCAAATCGAGTAGCGTATTGAATTCTTTCTTTAAACCATCCACCCTGAACCTGCTCTTGCCTGAAGTCAACCTGCTTTTAAGGGAACTATGCAGTATGTACGTCAGAAACTGAGATGGGTTAAGGCCAATTTCTGCTGCCTGATGGAAGAAAAAGGAAGAAGGCAACATGCCTGAAGTCGTATTCGGATCATTCAAAAAAACCTGACCCTCCTCTGAAACAAATCCATCCAATCGGGCATATACCTGAAAACCAAATGTTGCGTACATGCGTTCGCAAGCAGCCTTTATGGCTTCCAAATGGCTTCCCGGAACATCAATGGGGGTCACTTTCCGACTAATTCCCGGAAGATACTTGGCCCGGTAATCGAAAACCGGCGAAGACTTGATAATTTCTGTGGGTGGCAGAGCAAGTGGTTCACCTTCTGGGGTTTCGACAACAATGCAGGAAAATTCTTTGCCTTTGATAAAAGCTTCAACCAAAACTTCTTCCTCTGCATCATCAGGCTCCAGCCAAAAATAGTTCCAATCCGTACCATCAAGAACTTTAAATAATTCTTCCGGCCAGTAGCAACGATGCAAAACATCCTTCAAATCAGGACCATAAATCGAAACAGGCAGTCCTGTGCCTGTCCGGACATCCAGAAAAGCGTTAATCCAAAGGATCCTATCTGATTCCGACTTTTCTTTCCAGGAAATCCTATCGATACGCTCCAGGAAAAAACTTCTGGCGAGAGCCTGAGAAAATTCTTCCAGCCCAGGGTTTATCAAAACAGAGACTCCGATAGAAGATCCCTGATGGGGTGCCTTTACAACACAGGGAAAACCAATTTTTTGCTGAACCTGTTGATAAACTTCTGATGAATTTCCACCAACAGACTGAACAAAATCCTGCCTTTTAATCACCAGGAACTCAGGTCCTGGAAAACCCATAGCAGTCATAGATTTGCGCTGGTAGATCTTATGAATCCCAAAAGCTGAGGGATAAATTCCAGATCCGGTATAGGGAATTCCCAACCATTCCAAAATTCCCTGAATGGCCCCATCTTCTCCGAAAGGGCCATGTAGGGTTAAAAAAGCCATGTCCATCAGACCGGGCAATTGTTCCCAGTGAAGCGGCTGCCCTATCTGTTGCTGTAGTTGGGTATAAGATTCAGCGTCCAGTTGACCCAGGCTATCTGCATGAACCTGCCAGGGATGAGAACCATCGTTTACAGCCGGGCCCGGGAAAAAGTCCCTGATGGTGCCTTTATAAATAAACTCCCAGTTCAATAAGGTTAGCTTTCCCAGTGCATCCACAAAGACGGGCACGGGTTCAAAAATGGCCTTGTCAAGATTATCATAAACGGTGCGGCCACCAGCGAATGAAATTTCACGTTCACGGGAACGACCACCAAAAAAAATACCTACTCGGATCATAAATTCGTCCCTGATGGAATCAATCTTGCTCTGCGAATACTTTTCTCAATAATTCGGTGGTTCGCTTGGCAGGAATATCGCGTATAAACTTTTCTTCATTCCGGACCCGAATAAAAAGGCCGGTGAGTGCCCTCTCTGTTGCGTATCCTCCCAGACTAGGATTAACAGGCTTCAAATTGAGTAATTGCCCGGCAAAAGTATTTGCATAAGCATTGTATTCTGAGAAAATCGTATTCCAAAGGGCAGCAGCCCCCACCTGATCCATGGCTTTATTGATTTCTGGCGCAAAAGCACTGGTAAGCTGATTGTAGGTTTTACCTCTCAGGTAAGCAGTGGCGGCAGAATCCGATCCTTTCAATATGTTCATTCCGTCGGTTAATGTCATGGAAGTAATCGCATCCACAAAAATAGGGGCTGCTTTTACTGCCGCCTTCTCCGCACCCCTGTTGAGGAGCAAGACCAATTCATCTATCTGACTTTGAAGACCCAGCGTAGAAGCCACATCCAGAACAGGCTGGGCTTCTTTGGGCAACCAGATTTTCATAGCCGCATTTCCAAAATATCCATTGGTCTGACTTAAGCTATCCCCGGCAGCCCGTGCCCCAAGCTGAAGGGCTTCTTTTAATCCACCAATTATCTCCGTCTCAGTAAGTCCAAGGCTTTCAATATTCTCGCAGGAAATTGGTAGTAAGCTGAAAATCAGGATGAAAATACCTGAAAGATAGGATTTTAACATGGCTGCAATTTACCAAATTATGGGACTTCCACCTTGGGCAACAAGATATTCATTACAACGCACAAAATGTTGATTGCCAAAAAAACCGCGGGTGACACTCATTGGAGATGGATGTGCAGATTCCAGAACCAAATGTCTGGATGGATCAATCGAACCGGCCTTTTGTCTTGCTGAAGCTCCCCACAATAAAAAAACCAA
>JBIPNA010000426.1:0-3010 GCA_044375665.1 Catalimonadaceae bacterium | reverse complement strand
CAACTGTCGGCTGGCTGAAGTTGCCATTCAGGTCGCTGATTTCAAGTTTTAACGAATGGATATGGGAAAAGTCAGTTTGCCGATTTTTCAGAAAAATCCGGTTTGAAGAACCAGTACAGAAAAAATTGGGTAGAATCAGGCCCATTTCCGGCGTAGAATCAAGGGTCTGGCAAGTTAATTCCTCCGTTGGGGGGACGTAGATATTAAAATACCTATCTGTCGTGCAACCGCCTACAACCCGCCGGCATGTGATCCCAAAGTGCCCAGGGACAGAGGCATTGAAAATAGAATCCTGCAGGTGTTCTGTCTGGCCCTGGAAATAGGTGTCCGTCATGTGCAACTTTTTTAGGTTTAAACTTCCTCCAAGGCAAACCAAAGAATCGCGGATTTCCGGCAAAAAGGGGTTTCGCACCATCTGAATGGAAAATGCAGTGTCTATCGGGCATTGTGGATACCGGAGGTTTTGAAACCGGAGGGTAATGGTTCCCTCAATGGTATCGGGTCGCAGCCAGTTTTGATTCACCAGCAGCGGGCTGATCCATTTGCCCATGGTATCGTAAGAAGCCGGAAGCTGGACATATCCCGAATTGAGGCAAACCGAATTTGGCACCAGGCTAAAATTAGGCTCCAAAGCTGCGAGTACACGAATAAAAAGGGTATCTGAATGGGCCTGACAAGAGCCAAACCTGGTTGTGGCATAAACGGTCTGATCGGTTGAAATGGAAAGGGTATCCTTACCTTCAACCAGAAAAGGCTTGTTGCTCCATGAAAAGGGAAGTTGGCTTTCCCCTGCTACCCTGACGGAATTGCCAGCGCAAATATCTGTACTGCCCAGCGCTGAAATAACAGGGGCCGAAACCGATCGCCGGTATCGGATCTTCACATCGTAGTTCGGGCTGAATTGGTTCTGATTGAAAGAGAAAATCCTGATTTTATATCCATCTCCATTTTGAAGTTCAGGAGGCATTTTGATCCAAAATGAAGTTGTGCTTCCGGTGGCCAGCACCAAAGGGTTGGTAAAATTTCCGGAGGAATCGCTCAGTTCCACGCGGTATTGGTCCAGGCCATCGGGAAAGCCAAGCACCGGAATCCGGATGGAATCCTGGCCGCACAATTCTGTGGAAAGCTGGTAAAATGCCAGGGTGTCAGGATTTTTGTGCAACAGAAACAGGAAGTTTTCGGAGGCATTTGGTGCGGTCGAATTCATAAAATAGGACTGCCCCCGAAAGGAAACCATGGAATCGGAAACCAGGGATAGCACCAGGCGGTTTGAATCGAGCCGGTGGATTCTGGGCATAGGTGGTTTTCGGGAAAAAACCTTCAGACTGGTATCCTCAAAAACCAATTGCCCATTGTAATCCAACTCCTTGATTCTGTATGTATAATGGTTTCGGCTAAGGGGATAACCCATAAATCCGGATCCGATACTTTGTTCTTTTGTTTCCAACAGGAAAATACCGGAAGAATCAGAAATGACTTTTGGAAGCTGATAAAGATCTGGGCGAAAAAGTTGTATTGCCTTGCTCCACTGGATTATTCCAGACCGATTTTTAAAAGTGAGATGCATTCCGGTGGCATATCCGGAAAGCGAATCTGAAATTCTTGCCATTTCCAATACCCCACGGTCTTGCACAGGAAGCAGACTGGATTTTGGTCGGGCAAAATCATGAATCTGATTGAAAAGTAGGTTTCCCGCAGAATCGAACCGAAGCTGGGTATAATGGTTATTGGGAATATATACCCATTGTGAATCCAGCAAAAACGTATCCGGGTCGGTTACATACGTGCGAAAAACCTCGTTCTGGTCGGTGCAAAAAGCATGGGGTGAAAGGTCCTTCAACCGGTTGAATTTTTTCTGCCAGACCAGGTTGCTGCCGATTCCTCTGGATTGAATGGTCTTTTGTGAAATCGGATACCAGCCACTGGTGAAATAGTTGACCGTTGAGCTGACCAACCTTCCCCTGGACGAAAAACCAAAGTTTTCATCCGGATAAACATAATAATCCCCCATAGGGTCCGAGCCTACAGCTGGTGGAGAAAGGTAAATGGGTTTTGCCGAACTATCCTTTTGGAAAATAATGGCCTTTCGAGTATCATAATATGGGGCCCCCAGGCCACAAAAAAAACCTTCCAGGATACCACGGAACCAAATACAAGCATCTTCTTTCGGGCTGACCACGCTGTTGATCGGAAAATAGTCAATATAATCGTAATAGGGCATGGAATAATAATCGATGGCCACGCTGGGGATTTGATGCCTCAACAGGATTCCGGAAGGGGAAAAAACCCTCAGCCCATTGAAAATGTCGACATGAAATAGCTTTCCGTTTTTCAGATTGAGATCCGACCCAAATTCTGCAGGAAACTGTTTCAGGCCCTGGATTTTATAGGTTTGCCCTTGTACTATGGTTAAAAGGCTGAAAAAAAACAGCGCACTGTACAATAGTTTTTTCAACCGGTTAACAGGCATGGTGGTTTTGGTTTTGGATCGATGGACAAATATAAAAAGCTGGTTGGTATTTTGTGGATTCATTCTAATAATCAGGAAAATCCATATGGGTTGTATTGCTGCTAAAGTCTTTCCCCAGGAATCGACATTGGAAATTCGTTGAAAGAGGCTGTCTGTAAAAAACAGTGCCTTATACCCCATGTTTGTTTCGGCGCATCGGTTGTTGTTGATAAGGTGTCCACCGCTGCGAATTCTGATTTGAAGTTGGATAGGCTCGAAATAGTTTTTTCAAATCGATTTCCTGCTTTCTCCGGAACGGATTACCAGCCCAACCCTTTACCCTGCTCTCAACCAAAAACTGATCTTTGAATGCGTTGAAGGATCGTCTGAATCAATTTACCTTCAAAAACAAAAAAGCCCTCCGTTTCGGAGGGCTTTGGAATGCAAATGTTGGATGAATTTACCGTTTGATCCACCGGTACACCTTGCCGGTTTCCTCCACCTTGATCGAATACACACCGGCAGGCCAGTTGCGGATGTCGATGCGTTCTTCGGCCTTGG
>JBIPNA010000085.1:0-11493 GCA_044375665.1 Catalimonadaceae bacterium | reverse complement strand
GCTGTTTTTTGCCTTTGGCTGAATCAGGATAGGTCACTGTAATCGACCAGATGTTGTTGCCTTCGTTGGTCATCGCTCCTGCCGCAGCAGTCGGTGTCCAGTCGGGAATGGCCGCACCTCTTGTGGTAAAGTTCCCGGCAATCCGGATTCCGGTAGGATCAAGCGTGGCTCCACCTGCAAGGTAGTTGGTGATGTTTACTTTGTAGGTAACCGTTACTGGCTGGCCGCCAGCGGGAGGGGTTGTGAAAACCCTTTCCTCACCATAGGAAGTCCCAATGGAATTGGTAGCGTATGCACGGGCATAAAATTGGGCGTTGGGTACAAGGTTTACCAGGTTGCTCGTAAAATTCCCGACTCCGGACCCATCAACTGAACTTGTACCTGTTGCAAGGGTTGGGTTGGGATTAAATCCCCAGCAAATACCTCTTGCTGTAACTGCCGATCCCCCGGAATCTGAAACCAAACCACCCCCGAGGGCGGAAGAGCTTGTAATTCCGGTTATCTGAGCTGTAGTTACGACGGGCAAAGTAGAAGCGGTAATGGTGGCACATTGTGCCCACTTCGAGTTGATGATCCAGGCTCCGGTAGCTGGAAGCAATATTTTTCTATTGTTCTCTACATTTTTGGTACAGGATCTTGGCGGAGGAACCGGCCAATCGTTTCCCTCATCTCCATTGGCCCAACCTGAACCTTGAACATACTTCCATTCAAGGGAATCGGTGGTGACGTTGGGGCCGGAGAAAGTAATGGTTCTGGTGTATACAAAACTGGTACCCACCCGGGTCATGCCACCGGGAGCGGGCTGCCAATCAGGCAAATTACCGCCCCGTGCAGAAAAATTGCCTGCAATACTGACCGTGTTGTTCACCAGTAATCCACCGGAGTTAACAAAATCAGTTGCATCAATTACAAAAGTGATGGTTTGCGCATTCACCTGCGAGCTTATCCATAGAAAACCCACAGCAAGCCATTGTAAAACTTGTTTCAACATACTTTTTGGTAATGAAAATTAAACTAAGAAAGTGCGCCCAAGATAGTAATTCCGGCCAAGCGACAGAACCAATAATTCAAAGGGCAATAATTAACTTCACACACTCTATTTCACCTCCTGCATCAGTTTCCTGATGACCGGGGAAAGCAGGATTAGTAAAACTCCGCAAATGACTGCGTAAAGGGCAAATTCTCTATACCCTTCAGTATATGAAATTAACTTATCCATGGGTGTTGGATTGGTTCCCTCTGCCACAATACTTGCGCCAAACAAGCCGGCCACATACTGTCCATATGCACTTGCCAGAAACCACATTCCCATCATCAGACCCTGAAGCCGGGCCGGAGATAATTTGGTCATAATGGAAAGACCAATGGGTGAAAGGCATAATTCCCCCAACGTTACTACGAAGTATGCCAGTGTAAACATATCAAGGGAGGCCACTCCATTGTCGTTGGCAAAAAACCGGCAGGCATAGAAAAGGTAGAAAGCAATCCCCAGAAATAAAAAGCCAAGTCCAAACTTAACTACAGTGTTTGGCTCCAGTTTTCGATCAGAAAGATAAACCCAAATGAGTCCGACAAGTGGAGCAAAGAAAATCACAAAAAGACTATTGGCGGCGTTGTTCACCCCGTTAGGGTCTAAAGGAATAAATCCCAAAAGATTGGATCCCAGATTATTGGCGGCAAAAAGGCTTAATGAACCGCCTGCCTGCTCGAATATGGCCCAAAACAAAACGGAGAAAAGAATGAAAAGCAAGGCAGCAACCAGCTTCTTGGCAGCGGCTATTTTTTCCCGACTCATTTCATACACCAGATAAACAAGGCTAAATGGCCCGACGATGTACATAAACATATTGGTGTATTCCTGATTGGATACCATTTTCATCACAATAAAAATGGATGCAATGCCACCCCCATACACCAGAAAATCCCGGATAGGAAGTCCGACAGCAACTTCAGATTTTGCCTCAAAGGGAGAGAGGCCAATGGGCCCAAGGGATTTCCGGGTGAAAACAAAGGTTATCAGGCTGATGGTCATTACAACAGCCGCCAGGCCAAAAGCAACATTCCATCTTAAGGCCTCGGGTACAAAATCTCCCAAAAGATTTCCTTTTCCGAGCGCAATGCAAACGTATCCGCCCAATAAGGCTCCGATATTGATGCCTGAATAGAATAAGGAAAATCCAGCATCCCTTCTGCTATCCCCTTCTTTGTACAAGGCTCCTACCATGGTGGAAATGTTTGGCTTGAAAAAGCCGGTTCCGATGATGTTGAAACTGAGTCCAAGGAAAAAGTAGGATTTGGGATCCATGGCCAGAATAAGGCTTCCTGCAATCATCAGGATGCCTCCGTAGAACAAGGACTTTCGGAACCCCAGTATTTTATCGGCAAAAAGACCTCCTATAAAAGTAAAGGCATAAACAAATGCCTGTGTGGATCCATATTGAAGGTTGGCGGATTTTTCGTCCATCAGCAGTTCAGTCACCATGAAATAGGTGAGCATTCCCCGCATACCATAGAAGCAGAACCGCTCCCACATTTCGGAGAAAAAGAGTGCCCAAAGCTGCTTTGGATACTTACCGGAGAAAGTTTGGATGTCTTCTAAGCGAATGGTGCTGGACATAATGATGCTAAAAACAGGGGATTAATCAGCTCAGACCTTTTTCACGCATGACCCTGTTGAGCCAGCGCAGCAGGATAAACATAAGCAGTGCAGCAGGCAAAACAAGGACAAAATTCATGAGGAAAAATTCGGATTTGTCCTCGTATCGTTCCCACATGCCGGACAGGATTCCTGAAAGTTTGTTTCCGACAGATGTTGAGAGGAAAAATCCACCCATCATCAAAGCTGTAATTCTGGGGGGCGATAATTTTGATACCAGGGACAAACCCATTGGGGAAAGACAAAGCTCTCCAATAGTGATCACACCATAGGACGCAAAAAGCCAGAATGAACTTGCTTTTTCAGAACCTACATTGGTTGATTTTACCGCCATCACCATTACAAATGCTGATAATGCTGTAATCAACAAACCTATTGCAATCTTGGCTGGAGTACTGGGTTCCTTTCCTCTGCGTCCGAGGAAACCGAACAAACCGACAATGACCGGAGTAAGTAAAATCACCCAAAATGGATTCATAGATTGAAAAAGCTCGGCAGAGGCCAGGATGAGCGATCCTCCTGCGGGCGCCTGGTTCTGAACAGGAAGGTTTTTGGCGTATTCTGTATATGCTGCATAGGATTTATGCGCAGGATCATTTACAAGCACCTGGCCCATATCCACAGATTCTACTGCAGAAGCCACAGAAACTGGCAGAGCCCGATCGGTGTAGTGCTCGGCCCAAACCGTGAGGGCATCACCATTCTGATGGAAAACAGCCCAAAAGACGACAAGACATGCGAAAACTGACAGAAGGGCGCCGATCGGGCCCTTATCTTCTTCTCTTGCAGAAATAAACAGATATACAAAAAAGGAGATAACCGGGATACAGCCAATGAGAAAAGCATCGTTGGTATCCGATCCGAAAAGGTTGCCTCCCGGATTTTCCGGAGATGTGATCCCATTGATAAAATATCCGATTACACCAAACACAAACATCGGCACCAGAACCGTAAGAAATATTTTTCCGGTTGGCATATCGCCTTCCTTGGTTGGTTTGAGGACGTCAGCTTCTTTCACCTTGGAAGAACCAGAAAGGAAAATGGCCAGTCCGATCAGCATCCCGACTCCGGCTGCACCGAAAGCCCAGCCCCAACCATAATTGATGCGCAGATATGCTGCGACGAAGTTGCACACAAAGGCTCCAATGTTGATACCAGCATAGAATATATTGTACCCGGCATCCTTTTTAGAAATGTAGCGGGAATCATTGTAAAGATTACCCAGAAGTGTAGAAATGTTTGGTTTAAAAAACCCATTTCCCAGAATTATGAGCAACAGGGAGAGATAAAAGGTCATTTCCGAATGAAGGGAAAGACCGAGATATCCCGCAGCCATCAGCAGACCGCCCAGGACAATGGATCTTCGGTAACCAAGAATACGGTCTGCGAGCAGCCCACCTATAAAAGGAGTCAGATAAACCAGGCCGAGGTATGTTCCATAAATATCAGATTTTTGGGTGTTGGAAAACCCCATGCCTCCATTCGCCTGACTGTCAAGCATATAAAGGGAAAAAATTCCAAGCATCAGGTAATACCCAAATCGCTCCCACATTTCTGTAAAGAACAAAACATAAAGGCCACCAGGGTGGCCATTTTCGGAGAAAGTTTGTTGGTTTTGTGTTGTCATCCGATCGAATTTTCCGTCGAAAGTAAATGCTATTTTTTTAGAACATACAATGGTTTTTCAGAAGCCATTGACTTGTCCCCTATTCGGATTTTCAGATTGAAAACATTTCATTTGGTTTTTGCCACGACCATGAAAAAATCAATCCTCTTTTTATTCCTTGCTCCGTTTGGTTTTCTGAAGGCCCAGACTTGTGGGAGCTTTTATTTGTTCAAGCCTGGAAGCCAGGTAGAAACAACCATGTACAATAAGAAAGGCTCCCAGGATGGGAAAACCCTTTGTGTGGTTTCGAAGGTAGAACCAATTGCAGGAGGCCAGAAATCCTCATTCACCAATACATTCTTCTCAGAATCAGGGAAAAAGCAAAATGAAGTTCAGGGTAGTGCTTCATGCCAGGGCGGCAAGATTCTTATCGACATGAAGAATTTTGTTAACGAAGACCAGATGAAGGCTTTCAAAGACATGGAAGTAAAGTCTGCAGAAGCCTACCTTGAATACCCGGAGACAATTACTGTCGGATCTGTCCTTCCCGATGGAAAATTTCACATGGACATTACCAATCAGGGAAGCGACTTCGGCAGTGTGGATGTGTCGATAACACAGCGAAAGGTAGTGGGTCAGGAAGATGTAAGCTCCACTGCAGGAACCTGGAAATGCTTCAAAATAACCTATAGTTCGGTGGTAAAAACCAAAGTCATGGGGATGGGATTCCCTATTGAAATGAATATAACTGAATGGTATGCGCCCGGATTTGGCATTGTAAAAACAGAAACTTTCGGATCGGGAGGAAAAATGTTGGGATCAAGCCTGGTTACTTCTGTAAAATAAACAGGGCATTTCACCCTCAGGATCCCATTCTTCAAAACAAGAAAAGCCAGGTCTTTCAACCTGGCTTTCCTTTTATGTCGTTAGCGTTTGAATTAATCCAAATCGTTCTCGTCTGCTTTGCGGAAGTACAATTTGCCATCCAAAAACTCATCGATTGCAATTGCCGATGGCTTGGGCTGGCGTTCAAAGTGCCGGGAAATCTCAATTTGCTCCCGGTTCTCGAACACTTCTTCGAGGTTGTCAACGCCAGTTGCAAATTCAGCTAATTTCTCAGTCAGTTCCTGTTTATCGCGGAAACCGATCTGGCGGGCCCTACGGCCAATCACCACGATGGATTCGTAAAGATTTCCGCTTAGCTCAATAATGGGCTCCAGATCACGGGTTACGGCAGAAACCGGAATTTTTGGACTGGCAGAACGAAGCTGCCGGGTAGGATCTATTTTTGGCTTTTTCATTTTGAATCTTTCTTCACCTGCGCAAGCTGACGGACAGAATCATCGAATACATATTCCAATTCTTTCACCCGTTTGCTTTTTGAAAATGAATCGGCAAAGTTAGTATAAAAATCTATTGTCTGTTGAAATCGCTCTGGCTTTTTAGCGTCCGTACTGATTTTTGCCAACTTATAAGCAGAAAGCACTCTATAATATAAGGCCAGTTCCCGGTCAGGGGAATCCGGGTAGTCTTTGGCAAAATTGGCAAGGGCAATAATGGCTGCTTTGTATTCCATCACCTGGTAAAACATCCGGGCATTCTCATAATCTTTCTTTTCCAGCTTTTCGTTGAGCCGGTCAATCATGATCTGACATTTTGCAATTCGCTCAGATTCAGGATACTTATTGATGAAATTCTCAAGCCCAAGAATGGCCTTATCTGTATTTCCCTGATCCAGATAGTAATCCGGAGAACTTTCAAACTGTGACAAAGCCCCCATGTAAAGTGCCTCTTCCGCATACAAAGACCGAGGGTAGGTCTCGAGGAAATAGTCAAAATAAAAGGAAGCAGATTCAAGAAGCCTGAGTTCGTATTGGCACTGGGCAAAATAGAATTCTGCCTTTTCGGCATTCTCGGTTCCTTTTAATAAAGGAATCAATTCTTCCAACAAAACCGAGGCGCGGTAGAAGTCCTTTTTGTCGTAGTATTTGTATGCCCCTTCACGCTTAAGATCAAGATTGTCGGACTTCTGCAATTTGGCCAGTTTGCTGCAGGAGCCCAGAAGAATCAATAAAAACAGAAGGTAGGCGAAGCGCATGAGGCCGCAAAGAAAACAGTCTTAAGCCAATTTTCCCTGATTAACTCATTTCACCACGAATGGATCGGACCAGATACCGCCTTGCATCGGTGGGAAATTCCTGATTTGCAAGGAGAAACATCATTTTGGTAACCGCTGCTTCTGTTGTCAGATCTCCGCCACTCAAAACCCCGATTTCCTGAAGCTGCCTCGATGTTTCGTACCTGCCCTGCGTAACGGTCCCGCCATTACACTGGGAAACATTAAAAATGACCATCCCCTGATCTATGGCCGATTTAAGGGTCTGGATAAACCATGGACTTGTCTCAGCATTGCCTGAACCATAGGTTTCAAGAACAATGCCCCTTAAACCCGGGATCTGAACAATGGCCTGGACTGTTTCGGAAGAGATTCCCGGAAAAAGCTTCAGAATGGTGACCCGGTTTTCCAGCTTCCTGTAGACTTTTAGTTTACTATACGGCTGGAAAGGTTTTATCACATTAAAATCATAATCTATCCGAATGCCGCAGGTGGCGAGGGCCGGATAATTTTTGCTTTCAAAGGCACGGAACTGGGCACTTTCTATTTTTTTAGCCCGGTTGCCCCTCAGTAATTTATTCGAAAAGAAAATGCAGACTTCCGGTACTACAGGCCGGCCGTCGCGTCGGGCTGCGGCAATTTCAAGTGCGGTAATCAAATTTTCTCTCGCATCAGTTCTTATGGCGCCAATCGGCAACTGGGCTCCGGTAAAAATCACTGGTTTATTTAGGTCTTCCAGCAAAAAGCTCATTGCTGAAGCGGAATAGGCCATCGTATCTGTGCCGTGGATGACCACAAAACCATGGAACTGATCGTAATGCTTTTCAATTAGACTGGCCATTGTAATCCAATGGGCTGGCTGGACATTGGCCGAATCGATCAGATGATGGAATGCAATTACGGTGAGGTTAAAGTTAAACTTATTGATTTCAGGAATCTGACTTAATATCTGCTCGAAATCAAATGGCACCAGGGTTTGGGACGACTCCTCGAACACCATTCCAAGCGTCCCCCCTGTATACATCAGCATCACAGATGCCGCCCTGGGGTCCGGACTTTTTTTCACTTCAAAAATCCGGTAGTGTTCAAAATTTTCTGCCTGGTCGCTCAATGGGTTGGCTGGGATTGGGGATGAATTGATTTTCAATTGCCCAAATGAAATAAAGTTTCAGCATTCCGGGTGGTGATTTCTGCGAGCTTTCCGGGAGCCATCTCCATCAGGCCAGCAAGCTCGTAACAAATTTCGACCAGGTAAGCCGGTTCGTTTCTCTTGCCTCTGTACGGAACAGGAGGAAGATAAGGTGCGTCGGTTTCCAAAACCAAACCTTCAGCCGGAAGGGTTTTGATAAAGTTCCGCAACTCATTTTTTTTGTATGTGATGCTCCCTCCGATTCCGAGAAGCAAGCCCATTTCCAGAATGGTATTCGCCTGAGCCTCGGTTCCCGAAAAGCAGTGGAAAACGCCTTTCAAACCTGGTTTTGAAGCCACTATGGCTATCGTTTCTTCTGTGGCTTCCCGGGTGTGCAGGGAAACGGGCAGATTGTATTGAAGGGCCCAGTCAAGCTGCATTTCCAGGCAGGCTTTTTGCTCTGAAATAAACTCTTTTGACCAGTAAAAATCAAGCCCGATCTCGCCGATTGCAACCGGCGGAAACTTGTCAAGCCAGGGCTGAATCAGCCCCAATCTTTCTTTCCAATCTGAACCCACATGACAGGGATGCAATCCCCACATAGGTTTTAAAGTGTGGTCAAGCTGGCAGGCAGCCTTTACCTGATCTACTGTATCGGTATCAATATTCGGGAGGAGCATCCAGTCCACGCCTGCCCGATGGGCCCGGGCTATCATTTCATTCCGATCTGAATCGAAATCCTGTCCAAAAATATGGGTATGGGTATCTACCAAATGCATGCACAAAAGTGCATAATGCCAGGACTTGTGGAAAATCCGTTTAGGCCGGGAGTGAAAAATCTGCCTGCAACGGCAATTAAAACAGGAGAATTTTGGCCGGGACTTCTTTGTGGCCCGATCTTTCCACCAAATAAAATTTGGGTAAAATAGAGTGTTACGTAAATTAATTGGGCAAAGTTGAAATTTAGTAGCGAAAAGCTTTTGTAAATCCGGGAATTTTTAAATGCTTTGTACACTTCAATCAATGTTCATGAAAAAAATTATTCTCTCTTTCTTCCTTTTGGGAGGTCTTCTTTCCGGAGGCTACGCCCAGCGAAATTGTGGGTCTATGGAACACCATCAGCACCTTCTCGACAACAATCCCGGAATGATTCAGGCCCGGGAACAAATTGAAGAGCAAACCAGGCGCTTTACCAAAGAAAATTCCACGGATAAAGTAACAGGCATTGTTTACACCATTCCTGTTGTAGTCCATGTGGTTTACCGGACAGCAGCCGAAAACATTTCGGATGCTCAGGTTCAATCTCAGATCGATGTTTTGAATGAAGATTTTCGATTGCTCAATGCCGACCGGGTGAATACCCCTGCCTTTTTTGCCGGCTTAAGGTCTGATGTAGAAATTCAGTTTTGCCTGGCCAAAACCGATCCCAATGGAGCGGCAACCACAGGTATCACCCGCACTGTAACAACCAGAACAAGCTTTGGAACAAATGATGCGGTTAAAAGTGCATCTACCAGTGGGAAAGCTGCCTGGAATACTGCTGCCTATATGAATATGTGGGTCTGCAACATTGGAGGTGGCATTCTGGGATACGCACAGTTTCCAGGAGGTCCTGCAAGCACCGACGGTGTGGTAATTGACTATCGTTATTTTGGAAGAAATGGAACGGCTGTTGCTCCTTTCAATAAAGGAAGAACTGCTACCCATGAAGTAGGACATTATCTCAATTTGTTTCACATCTGGGGAGATGATGGTACCGCCTGCACAGGCTCCGATCAGGTTTCGGATACCCCCAACCAGGCCGATGAAAACTATGGTTGTCCTACTTACCCAACCGCATCATGCAGCAATACCAGTGACATGTATATGAATTACATGGACTACACCGATGATGCCTGTATGAATATGTTTTCTGCCGGACAAGCAACCAGAATGCGTGCATTGTTTGGTGCAGGTGGCATTCGTGCAAGCCTGGCTACATCAAATGGCTGCAATACCCCAAATCCGGGAACCTGTAATGCAGCCACCGGATTGGTTTCATCATCCGTTGCCCAAACATCTGCTACAGTTTCGTGGTCTGCTGTTTCTGGGGCAGTCTCCTACAATCTGGAATACAAAACCGCTGCTGCTACTACCTGGACAATTGTTAATACCACCTCTACCAGCAGAAGTCTCACCGGACTTACTGCTGCAACCAATTACTTATTCCGGGTTCAAACGGTTTGTGCAACCGGAACTTCTGCCTACAGCAGTCAGGCTTCCTTCACAACTCTGTCTTCCGGAACAGTAACCTATTGTGCTTCGAAAGGAAATAGTGTTGCGGATGAATGGATTGATCGGGTGAGCCTGAGTGGCTTGACCAGAACATCCGGAGCAGATGCCGGGTACCTATACTACACAACTGTATCAGCTAATGTAAATGCGGGAAGCAGTTATTCCCTGGGCTACAGTGCTGGTATGCGGACAGGATATTCCGCCACAGAATTTTGGAGAGTCTGGATTGATTGGAACCAGAATGGTGTCTTTACCGATGCAGGTGAATTGGTTATTTCACGGAGTTCTACATCAAAGAACAATCTGAGTACAACCATTACGGTTCCTGCTACTGCAAAAAATGGAACAACAAGGATGCGGGTATCCATGAAATACAATAGTGCCCAGACTTCAAGCTGCGAAACATTCAGCTACGGAGAAGTGGAAGATTACAATGTGGTAGTAAGCGGAGGTACTGCACGTGTGATGGATCCGGCACTTGCATCAGAAGAAGCACCTGTTACAGACGTAGAGCTTTTCCCAAATCCTGCGAACGACAGAATTACCTTATTCTATCCGGAAATTGCCTGGCATGAAGGAGCAACAGTAGTTCTTGTTGACATGCAAGGAAAGACCTGGGTTCGTGAGCCTCTCACTTCGCAGAATAACGATCTGGAAAAAGCAGAATTGAACGTAGAAAATTTGCCAAATGGGCTTTACAACCTGATAATTTTTGCCCAGGATGTAAAAGTTTCAAAAAAGGTGCAGATATTGCACCCTTGATCCTGACACCGGATCGACCAAAAAGCAATCCAACGCTAAAGCCGGCTCCCACACCAGGGGTCGGCTTTTTTGCACCTTATGGAAAAGCCAAACGACGCATTTTTTATGAAAAAAGCCCTGGATCTGGCACAGGAAGCCTACGACCGGGGAGAAGTTCCAGTTGGAGCCATCCTCGTTTGTGAGGGCCGGATTATTGCAAAGGCACAAAACCAGACCGAGATGCTGAACGATGCCACAGCTCATGCAGAAATGCTTGCGCTTACTTCGGCCTGTGCCCATTTCCAGTCCAAATATCTGAAAGACTGCACTTTATATGTTACTTTGGAGCCATGCCCAATGTGTGCAGCAGCCCTGTACTGGACGCAGGTTCCCAGAATTGTATTTGGCGCAAAAGATGAAAAACGGGGTTATTCATTGTTTCAGCCAAATCTTCTCCATCCTACCACAAGTATAGAGTCGGGTCTCATGGCTGAAGAGTCCGCTTATCTCCTTCGCCAGTTCTTCAAAGAACGCAGATCGAACTGAGGTTTTGGGATAAATCGTACCACTTGGTTTTCATTGCCTATCTTTGCGGACTTATTCCGGAATTCTCAACTATCATGGTACATGTGCGGAAAGCGCTGCTTTCTACCTTTTACAAAGACGGCCTGGCGCCGTTGGTCAACACACTTTCTGAACTGGGCTGTGAGCTGATCTCCACAGGGGGAACCCTGGATTTCATCAAAGGGCTTGGCCTCGAAGTGCAGGCAGTTGAAGATTTGACAGGCTTTCCGGAAATGTTGGGTGGTCGGGTTAAGACTTTGCATCCCAAGGTTTTTGGTGGCATTTTGAACAGACGCGACCATTCAGGGGATCAGCAGCAAATTCTGGAACATTCCATTCCCAGTATCGACCTTGTAGTTGTAAACCTTTATCCGTTTGAAGAAACAGTCGCTCAGGGCAGGAGCCAT
>JBIPNA010000425.1:0-3012 GCA_044375665.1 Catalimonadaceae bacterium | reverse complement strand
GTTGGATTGGGTTTGAACGGTTTTCCGGCAGAGTTGCCCTCCGGGGCCTGTTCTGTTTTTTCCCTGACAGGTATGGAAATGAGACCGGAGCAGATGCTCAACCTGGTTCGGCCTTTTATTTTGGCGGAATATCAATTGCTGCTGACGGATGGGTGGGAAAAAATAAGATCCAGGATGTACCTGCGCCTTCTGGGAATGGGACAGTTAAATCATTTTTCCGAGCCTGATGGAGCTCCGTTTACAGCATTAATCAAAGGTATCTCCGAAGAAGGGCAACTCTGCCTTATCAGAAATAATGGAGAAAAGCGATATTCCTTTAAGGAAGTGCAGTGGCTGGGACCACAGTGAACAATCAGATGGCTTGCAATTCGGTCTTGCCTACTTACTTTTGCGGCCTGACAGATATCCTAAACACCATACATGGCAACTACCGCTGATCTTTCAAGGGGGCAATTTCTCCGATATAATAACGATTTGGTTCAGGTTTTGGAATATGAGCACCGGACTCCCGGTAACCTCAGGGCCTTTTACCAGGTGAAAATGCGCAACATTAAATCTGGAAAGTTGTTGGAAAACCGTTTTCGGGCCGGGGAAGAAATTTTTCCTGTCCGGGTTGATGTGAAGGAAATGCAATATTTATATTCCGAAGGCAATGCCCTGATGTGCATGGATACGGAGACTTACGATCAGATTCCTATTGACAAGATTTTGTTCGGAGATTCGGTAGCCTTTTTAAAGGAAGGCATGATGCTCAAGATCAGCTTTGATGATCAGACCCCGCTCATTGGGGAGCTTCCGGCTACTGTGGAATTGGAAGTCACTTACACCGAGCCGGGTATTAAGGGCGATACGGCAACCAGAACCTTAAAACCTGCAACTGTTGAGACAGGTGCGACGGTAAATATTCCACTTTTTGTAGATTCTGGCGAACGCATCCGTATTAACACCCAAACGGGTGAATACATGGAGCGGGTAAAATAAAAAAAATGGCACTGATCCTTCCCGTGCATGGCCGCTTACCCCAGTGGGGAGAAGGATGTTTTCTTGCTCCCAATGCAACCCTTACCGGGGATGTTGTTTTGGGCAACAGTTGTTCCGTTTGGTTTAATGCTGTAATCAGAGGCGATGTTCATCATATCCGGATTGGCGATGAAACCAATATTCAGGACGGGGCAATAGTTCATTGCACTTTTCAGACTGCGCCAACAACAATAGGCTCCCGGGTAACGATAGGCCATCAGGCGATGATACATGGTTGCACAATAGAGGATGATGCCCTCATCGGAATGGGTGCTATAATATTGGATGGAGCCATTGTTGGTCGGGGATGCCTGGTTGCGGCAGGAGCAGTAGTGACCGAAAACTCTATTCTGGAACCTGGTTACCTGTATGCAGGCATCCCGGCCCGCAAAATAAAAAAGCTGGAGGACTCCAGGTCTGAAGCTATTCTGCGCACTGCCCGGAACTACCCGGGCTATGCATTATCATATGGGCTGCCTGAGGAGGTCAGTCCTTTAAACAACATTTCCAATCCGGCATTGCCAACAACAACATGAATTCAAACCAATATGTCGTCATCATGGCAGGTGGAATCGGCAGCAGGTTCTGGCCATTTAGCCGAACCACTTTCCCAAAACAGTTTCACGATGTATTGGGGACCGGCAAAACCATGATACAGCAAACCGCAGAGCGGTACAGGAATGTTTGTCCAAGGGAAAACATTTTTGTGGTGACCAACCGGGACTATGCCGGGTTGGTTAAAGAACAACTGCCCTGGATGCATGAGAGCCGGATTTTACAGGAGCCCATGGGCCGAAATACAGCGCCTTGTGTGGCTTATGCTGCTTTCCGTATTTTTATTGAAAACCCGGATGCCAACCTCGTGGTGTGTCCTGCAGATCATGTTATTCTCCGGGAAGATATTTTTGAAACAGTTATTCTGGAGGCTTTGGAAGCAACCAAATCATCAGATAAACTCTTGACGCTGGGTATGAAACCCACGAGGCCTGACACCGGCTATGGTTATATCCAGTTTCACGAAACGGAAGATCCTATCAAGAAAGTCAGGACTTTTACTGAAAAGCCTGAGCTTGTTATTGCCCAGAAATTTTTGGAAAGCGGAGACTTCTTCTGGAATGCAGGCATTTTTATCTGGAATGCCAGATCAATTATCAGAGCATTGGAGACGCATCAGCCAGAACTTTATGAGTTGTTCCATGAAGGAATGCCCCACCTGGGCCAATCTTCAGAGCAAACCTTCATCAATGCCACTTATCCCCAATGTAAAAACATTTCCATCGACAATGGAATAATGGAAAAAGCATCCAATGTTTATGTGATGCTGGCTGATTTTGGCTGGAGCGACCTGGGTACATGGAAGTCGCTTTATGAGCTTTCAGATAAAGATGAAAACGGGAACGTGGTGAATGCCAATGCCATGTTGTACGATACCTATAATTCCGTTATCCGGGTTGGAAAAGACAAACTGGTCGTGTTGGAGGGGATTGATAATCTTATTGTGGCCGAAGCAGATGGCGTCATTATGATTTGTCATAAGGACCATGAGCAAAGGGTAAAGGATTTTGTTTCCGATGCCAAGCAATCGCCTCAGAATAAGCGTTATATTTAAGCCGATCCTGATTCATCCGGGCAGATCAAAGAAGTTCATTTCCCCATTGCATGCAATTTCCAACCCGACTTGTGGAAGATGCCGTTCTGGAGATTTCCAGGCTTCCCGGCATTGGAAAAAAAACCGCCATGCGGCTTGCACTTCATCTTCTCCGATCTCCTGAATCCCAGACAGTTGATCTTGCATCTGCTATGCTCAATATGCGTACCCAGACGAAATATTGCAGGCAGTGTCATCATATTTCGGAGAGCGAATTGTGTCAGATCTGCGACAATCCAAGACGGGATCAATCTACCATTTGCGTGGTTGAAGACAGCAGAGATGTGCTTGCAATTGAGGAAACGGCTCAATACCGGGGCTTATATCATGTATTAGGTGGCATT
>JBIPNA010000424.1:0-3027 GCA_044375665.1 Catalimonadaceae bacterium | reverse complement strand
TTGAAAGGACACTTTTCCGGTTACAACCGACAAATCATCGCCTGACAATGAGTCTGAACTGATTTGAAAAGAAGTTCCCAATACTTCTGTCGAACTTCTGTAGGCAGTAATAATGAATGGTTTGTCAGGATTTTTCGCCACTTCAAAAAAGGCTTCTCCTTTCAGTTTCACCTCCCTCAACTTTCCTGAAAAAGTTTTAAACCGGAGTTCAGAACCTTTGTTGAGGGTTACCCTCGAGCCATCTTCAAGCAAAATCATGCGTTTAGAGGCTCCCGATTGAACTACTTTGAATTCTTCCTGACGCCCAAACCAGAGCCAAATACCTCCAATCAAAAGCACAAGTGCGGCTGCATACCGAAACCAATTCTGCGCCATCAAAGGTCGAACAACTGGTTTGCGGATGGTTCTGGCTTCGACCTTTTTCCAGGCAGAATCCATATCCATCCCGGCATGTGAAGGTAGCCCCTCTCCCATCGCATAAAGCCTTTCGAGTTCGCCGAATGTTGCTTTGTTGTCAGACTCCTTCAACCAGTCTTCGAACTGTATCCTCTCCTGACCCTGCAAATTCCCTTCAAGAGAGCGCAGCGCCATTTCGAGGTAGTAAGGAGTTATGTTTTCCATTGCAGATTACGATCTTAGGTTGAAACACCGTTGCATGGATTTACCCCCATGTCAATTGAAAAAAAAGTCTAAAAAACTTTTTAACAGACTGACCATCAGTACAAAGAAAATAATCAAAACAGGTCCGAGACTGGCTTTCAACAAGCGTATTGCCTGGGACATCTGGTTTTCGACTGTCTTTTCAGAGATTCCCAGGAGGGAAGCAATTTCCTTGTAACTCAATTTTTCATGTCTACGGAGACAAAAGACCTGCCGGCATGCCGGGGGGAGTTTTGCCAGTGCCAGGTCGTACAAGATCTGAATTTCAGATTCATTCAAAATTTGCTCCGGATTGTTTTCATGAAAAGGTTCCTGTGTCATTCCATCCATGGAAACCTGCCTGGACATTTGCCTTTGAGCCAGATTGAGATAGGCATTTGAGACTGATTTATACAGATAGGCTTTCCATGCCCCGGAACTTCCAAGATCCGGTTGACGGTCCCAAAGGCGGACAAAAACATCCTGAACCAGGTCCTCAGCTATGTGGTTGCTACCTGACAAATGCCTGACGTACCGGCACAAAGGCTGGTACCAATCCCGAAAAAGGCTTTCAAATTCAGAGGCTGTCATGCAGGAGCAAAATTAGGGGCGCAAAAAGCCCATTTCAATTGAAAAATGAATACCAACAGCGAAAACTAAAAAACAAGTCAGATCAGGCTCCAATAAATTTGAATAAGTGAAACTACCGAACCGGAATCAGGTGACACCAGGGCAGGTTCTGATATAAAATAATTTTCCCTGGAAAAGATGGCCAGATGTGGTTTCCTGGTTCATTGTATTTCCAGGGAATTCAGGCGAATTAAAACCACTCAACACAGTTTTTTGCATGTTGGATCCGGGAATCAGATGCCTGACCACAAAACCAATGGATACCTTTTTAGGAAGACGTTACTTGCCAGCCGTCCATACAACAACTACCCTTCCAGGCCCGTTCCATCGTTTCCCCATACCGGGAGACGCTGGGACAAAAAGCCAGATTAATTAAGGACCAATACCACCTTTTTCTTTTCCTGCGGACCGAGATTTACTGAAAGTGCCTCAACCTGAAATTTCCCTTCAGGCAAAACCATTCCTTTCCGGATGAACTGGTAGCGGACATTGGTTTTTTGGTTTGTCGGATTGTAAATTTCAATGGTGGTTTTGTTTCCTTTTCTGCTCACAAGCCGGGCCTCCACCTGGTCAAAAACCCAGATTTTGCCGGATTCTTCTACCACTAACCCCGGAATTTCCAATCGGGTAAGCATTAGTCCCGTTTCTGCCCAGGTACTTTGATAGGTAATTTCCCCAATGCCTTCAAACCAATCGGTGGTACTTACCCGCTCGCATACCCATCCTTCTTTAACCCCGGGAATCGGTCGGAAAGATGTGCCCATATATTGTGGCAACTGGTGGGCGATATCCTGCAATAAGTCCATTGCCAATGTATCTCCTGTTGCCATATAAAGTTTTAACAAACCCAGTCCTGAGTGGGTACAAATGGCTGGAGCACCATGCCGGTTTTGCGTGTTTGCATTTACAGCACCGAGGCTTCTGATGCCAATTTTTCCAAACAGAGACTGAGGAGGAAATTGGTAATTGTATGACGAAACCCAGGTTGAAAATTGCCGCAAAGCCTTCCTGCCGCAATCCAGCCAATGGGGATCTTTGGTGGCTTCAAATAAGGCTACATAACTCTCAATCAAGGCATAAGAAGATTCAGAATCCGGATTTTGCAGGGCATCCCCAGGCCCGCCGTTGATCAGGCCCTTATCCAAATGTTCTTTCTCAAAATAAGATCCGATTGCTTTGGCAGCTTCCAGATACCGGGGCTCACTATAATATCCCGCAGCCAGAACCAAAGCTGCCGGAACAATGGCCCCACTGGCAGAACCACCAACCTGAATTTTCCCGGTTACATTGTCTACAAACTGACCTAATTGTTTGTTTTCCTGCCAAAGACGAAGAAATGCATCCGCAACACCCCTTGTTTTTTCTTTCCAGACCGGTTTTACTTCGACGGACATAGCCCTCATGGCTTCAAACTGTTTCAACACGAAGAACAATCCATCTCCGCTTTTTCGAACCAGATGCCAGTTTTTGGTATGTGGTTTCCGGATATCACCGCCATACCATTGGGTCCCTTTTTCGCCCGAATCCCAGAAAAAGCCGGAAGGAGAAATTCCATCCCTGAAGACCCAGTCAAAGTTCCGGGCCACATTTTTCCGGGTTGAATCAGCCCCCAAAACCAGGAGTGGATAGGTTGAAATCATCCCCCCTGTCCAACCGATTTGCCAGTCCTGCAGAAAATTCTCCCGCATGCCTACCGAGTAGTATCCATGGGCCGCGACAAAATTCTGAGTATTGAATTTATGTTCCTGGACATTAAAA
>JBIPNA010000084.1:0-11565 GCA_044375665.1 Catalimonadaceae bacterium | reverse complement strand
CCTGGTTTATGTTTCTGTTTTACAGCACAATAGCTTTTGCTGTAGTTTATGGCATCATTTATCATGGGATGGGGAATGGCCAGATAATGGAAAATGAATACACAGCTCAGGTGAAAGAAGCTGAAGTTATTCGGGCCGCCTACCTAAAGAAATTTGCCAATTCCATCAATGAAAACAACGTTACCATGGTTTCGGATAAAGCCAAAATTCAGGAAGGGAAATCCATTTATGACAACAATTGTGTCGCCTGCCACGGGGCTGCGGGAGAAGGGAAAGTAGGTCCCAATTTAACCGACAACTACCACATTCATGGTTCCGGAATCAAAAATGTCTTCAGGACCATCACTGAAGGGGTTCCTGAAAAAGGCATGATCGCATGGAAAAAACAGTTGAATCCACTTCAGATACAGCTGGTTTCCAGTTATATCCTTACCCTCAAAGGGACAAACCCTCCCAATCCGAAAGAGCCTCAGGGCACTCCTGAAGGGGAGCCCCAGGCCACCAGCCAAAACTAAAACCATCGGAGGATCTCCGTACATAAAAGCAAAGTCTTCGAGTAATTTTATCAAATGCCTATCCTTGTTTTTTTTCTGGCTCACTGGTATCTGAGTCTGTTCACGCAAACCTTTTTTCTGCACCGGTACGCTGCCCACGCCATGTTTACCATGAGTAAAGCCTGGGAAAAGTTCTTTTATGTCCTCACATACATTTTTCAGGGGTCTTCTTTTTTGAGTCCCAGGGCCTATGGCATCATGCACAGGTTGCATCATGCGTATGCCGATACCGAGAAGGACCCACATTCTCCGGCTTTTTCAGACGGCTTGATGGATATGATGTGGAAGACCAAGAACATTTACAACGACATTCTGAACGACCGGGCCGGAATCGATCCCAAATTTATGACCAATGTCCCCAACTGGAAATTTATGGAATGGCTGGGCGACAGGTGGATTTCCCGCCTGATCTGGGGCACTTTGTACACTTTGTTTTACATCCAGTTTGCTACAGCCTGGTGGCAATTTCTCCTTTTGCCAATCCATTACCTTATGGGACCCGTACATGGTGCCGTCATCAACTGGTTTGCACACAAGTTTGGGTATATCAATTTCAAAGTCTCCGACACTGCAAAAAACCTTTTGCCGCTGGACTTTCTGATGATGGGCGAGAGTTATCACAATAACCACCACAAATTTGGCGGGCGACCCAACTTCGGGATACGGTGGTTTGAGCTGGACCCGACCTATCCGGTTATTCTCATTTTGAATGCTTTAGGCATTATTCATCTGAAGCGAAACAACGATCTCAAGATCTTTTAGTCAGCTTTCAAACGGGATTCATGGAGGGTTACATGGGTCCCGTTTTGTTTTTTCAGGGCTGAAAGGTTCAACAGATACTTTCCCATTTTTCTGTTTCTTTGCCCGCCAATAACTGCCACAACAGGGACAGACTCATGAAACTTTACGCGGATTACGCCCATGCCTCCATCGCCATGGTCGAAGACCAGGCTTTCATACAGGCTTTGGAAGACCTGATTGCCAAATACCAGATCACCCATTTTTTCGAAACCGGCACCAACCAGGGCCTCGGATCGACCACGATGCTGGCCAATGCCATTTTAAAGTCCGGAACTCCGGTGAAGGCATTTTACACAGTCGAAAGAGATCCGTTTTTCCATGGCAAAGCCAGTAAAAATCTGGAAAAGTTTCCTTTTGTAACTCCGGTGCTCGGCCTGTCTGTGTCTGAAAAGGAGGCATTGGAATTCCTTCAGAATGACCCATACATGAAAAACCACGAGGCTTATCCCGACATCTTTATCGACGATGTTAAAGATCCGGTTGGGTTTTACGTCCGGGAAATTCAGGGGAATCTGTCGGGTGCCAATGCCGGGGCCAAAAAAGAACCGCAGGGTTTTGTGGAGAAGCTAAAGGCGATTTTCTCCTCAGGCGCCGAAGAAAAAGATGCCGACAATCTGTTGGAATCGCTGGTTTCCAAAATGGCAGACCATAAGCCGCTTTGTCTCCTGGATTCTGCCGGCGGAATTGGATACCTGGAGTTTAAAAATACGATGAAAGTGATGAATGGCCGGCCTTTTTTCCTGATCCTGGACGATACCCACCACATCAAACATTGGAGAAGCCGGGAAGATGTTCTCGCCAATCCGGACTTTACGGTTTTTTACGACAGCACCCAGCATGGCCGGACCATTGCAGGATACAAAATCAGCTGATTTTCAGGAGCGAAAAGAAAAGTTCAGATAGCAATTAACCCGGATGAAAACCGGTCTTTGATTGGTCTCCGGGTTTTGCATTGTTTCTTCCAGGGCCTCTTTTTGGGCGGCATTTCCCGCTATGCTCTCCAAGTCCTCGCAGCGGTCGTTCCTCCCTTGCTGCGGGCTTTCCGCTGCTATCGGGGCCGCGTAGGCCACGGATCGAACCGCGGCAAAAGGGTTCATCAAAAGGCTTTCAAAGATGGGTCCCAGAAAAGATCGTGTAAACCCATAAAACCCTGAAGTAGAAAAAATGTGGGTTGGCCTTAAAAAAACAAATGGGTTGGGTTGAGAATTGGGAGGAGCTTGTCCCGGTTTTGCTTCAGACAGCATTGCTTTGTCACCTAAGGAAAAGTTTTGTATATATCTTTTCTGTGCTCAAAAACAACAAAATTAACCGTGTCGTTTTCAATTTTTATCCCAATTCTATAATCGTTTATTCTAATTCTGAAATAGGATTCAAAACCTTTCAGTTTTTTTATATTTTTTATTTCTGCCAGGTTTTGGGCAACTTCGACCTGAAGAATACAATCTACAATTTTTTGCTTTAGCTGGTTGTCATTAAGCCTATTGAGCTCTTTTAGAAATGATTTCTTAAAGTTGATTTTCATTTTGCCAGGGCCCTCATTACCTCTTCTCTGCTTACATCGGAAGTTTTCATGCCAGCCTCAATTTTTTGCCCAAGCTGCCAGTCTGCCAATTCTGCTTTGGATAAAGTCTTTGCACTCATGCCTAGTTTTTTTGCCAGACTTACCAGCAAGGCCATGTCTGATTTGTTTTCTGCCCGAATGAGAACTGATTCCATATTCTTAAAATTTTACTCAAAAACACGCAATTTTGATGGCTTTTGCAACTGAATTCCTCTGCTTGAGTTCGTCACAAAAACCACTTGGCCCCTGTGTTCCAATATGGCCAGCCTTTTTATAGGTTCAAAGGATTCCGCTGTTCGAAATTTGAATGTAGAACTCCTACAGGTAGGATTTCCAATCTGCAACACACCGTTCACAATTGAACCAGGATTCCGGATTGGAAATTCATTATGAGAGTCTAACATGCAAAAAATCAGTGCCTTATATTCAGGATTTGGAGTTGCGATACGGATGCGGAGAATGGGGCGGCGAAGCTTCTGGTTTGATCCGCCTCTGGCGGAAGAAATTGGATTTCTGATGAGGGATGCTGGGATAATGATTGGAATTCTATGGTTTTGTTTGATACCAAATATGAGAAGCTTTCATTGGGAGCGTGCCTGCCACTACTTCAAAGACGGTCAGCTTGAAATCGACAACAACCAGACCGGGCCTAAGATTCGTCCGCTGGGCCATAAGAACCATTTGTTTGCCGGCAGCCATGAAGCCGCGGCCTGTTATGAGTCTGCTTTCTTTGTCGTTTTCCGTAAGGAAGAGATCAATCCCGGCAAATGGCCATCCTATGTATTCTCCCGAATGCAGGACCATCCCATCAAACAGATCCACCAGCTCCTGCCATTCCATTGGAAACAGGAAAAAGAAGCCATCGTTCAACAACAGCCTTTACCTTTTCGAAAACCAATCAAAACCGGGCTGGGTAGAAGGTTATGTATAAATCGGGGTCTGTTGCTCAGCCGTGGCGTTTGAACATTAGTATTGTATGATCCTCTTCAGACCTTTATAAAGCCTGAGAGGTATACGTATGAAATCTTTATATTTGCACGTAACTCAAATGGCATGGACACAAAATTGACATTGAAGCTGGAACAGTCGGTCATTGAAAAGGCCAAAGAATATGCTAAATCCCAAAAGACGAGTCTGTCGAGACTGATTGAAAATTATCTCTTGAACATCACCAGCGATAAGGATTCGGAAGAAAAAATTACCCCATTGGTTAAAAGTCTTTCCGGAATACTTGATGCATCAAATGAAACCGACCACAGGAATGGGTATGGTGATTTTTTAAACAGGAAATATAGTTGATGGAAAAGGTATTTGTTGATACCGATATTGTGCTTGATTTGTTGGGACAACGAATGCCGTTTTATGAGTTTTCGGCACGTCTTTTTTCTAAAGCAGACAAGGCAGAAATTGAGTTGTTTGTCTCTTCCCTGTCTTTTTCGAACCTCTATTATTTACTTTCCCGGCAGTATTCACCAGATCAGGCCAGAAAGCAGCTATTGAAATTCAAAGCCCTCGTAACAGTGCTGTCGGTAACCGACAAAGTAATTGACCTGGCTCTTGCATCAGATTTCAAGGATTTTGAAGATGGCATACAATATTTTACTGCCATTGAAAATGGAATCCAGACTTTATTAACACGAAATCTGAAAGATTATAAATCTGCGGAAATAGTTGTGATGACTGCAGAACAGTTTATAAAGTTAAGGTAAAAGCTGCAAGGGACTTACAACCCTTGTTTCGTTTAGCCGCTGACCAATTTTGTTTGCATTCCTGGTCGAACTGAGGTTCGCACCGGGTTCTGTTCTCATAATTTCCTGGTTGGAGTACAGGTTCAGCATCAACAGATTCTTCATTTTAATTTGAGATATTCAGCCTTAAACCCTCCTCTGGCGAAGTGGAGAAAGGGGCTTAGTAGTGCCTTCGGAACATTTCAAGCAAAAAGGAAACCCCTTACTTAACCCGATTGGTCAATTAAATACCCGGCCTTATTGGTCCGCCTCCAAAACCTCCGTCACGGCCTGCCTCACCTGATCTTCTGTTACTTCCCCGATATTTCCACCATAGGTTTCTGAATATCGGGCAATCAGCATGTCTTCCGACCAGTCTAAAGTGGGAAAAGGCAAACAGATTTTTAAAAAGGGAAAATGTTCAGCAGGGTAAGGCAAAAAGCGACCATAATGGTTTCCCTTAAACGGACATACACTCGGAATACCCATTTGGGCACCCATGTGGAGGGCAGCAGTATCGTTTGAAACCAGAATTTTTGCATGGCCAATCCAGTGAAGGAGGTCGGTAAGGCTGGTTTTTCCGGCGATGGAAATGGATGCTGGATTGTTTTGAAGGATAATGTCGCAAAGGGCCGATTCTGAGGGGCTTCCCGCCAATACAATGGTTAATTGCTGCGTTTCTGCTATCCAGCCTGCCAGATTTGAAAACCTTTCGACAGGCCATTGCTTGCTTTCAAAACTGGCTCCGGGAAATAAAACAGCATATTCTTTTGAGATGGGAGCCGGGTCTTTTGGTTTGGGTAGGGCCGGAAAATGCCGGTGAAGGGACGCACCCACAAATGCAGATACAACCTCCCTGTTCCTGAAAAATTCAAACAGGGTTCCGGGTTGAGGTTCAATCAGATGGGTATATGCCTGGTCTCCAATGATTTTTTCTTCTGGTTTCTGGTTTTGGGTATCGCCGTTAAAGGCAGTTTTGGTCAGGGCTGGAATGTGGCGGATAAGCCAGTCTCCACCCTCATGCTCCCGGGATATATTGGGGTAAAGAATGGATTCGTACGGAAATTGAGCTGCCTCCCAAACGACCTTCATCCTGTTTTCCAAAGAGGGTTTGGTATTGAGCCCACCCCGTCTGAGCCAGAAAAACCGATCGATTTTATCTCCATCCAGGTGGGTAGCCAGACCCTCCCACAATTGGTTCCCTAAAAGGCAAAGTTCATATCCGGGCGCCGGGAACCGGTTTCTCAGGTCTTCGAGGAAATTGCGGAAGAGCAGATAATCTCCTATGGCATCGGTTTTTACAATAAGAATCCGTTTGGGCCTTCCGGAAACAGGTTTCCAGGACATATACCTTTCAAAGAACAGAGGCCGGTTCCCCAAATAGGTTTGAAGGAATTTTTTCCCTCCGGCATGGCTGTCCAGAAACAACCAAATAAACCAGGGGTTCCCGAACAGGAATGCATCAAGTGCTTTGAGGGCAAGGGATTTTAAACCCATTTCAATTCGGATATTTTCCTGCCGGGATCCGATGCCCCGAAAACAGCATTTCCTGCCACGAGGATATCGGCTCCGGCTGTTTTTAATGGCAAGGCATTGGCCATGCCTACTCCACCGTCAATTTCAATTTCAAAATTCAACCCACGCTCTTTCCGGATGGCATCGAGTTGCTGTATTTTTCCAAATGTCCCTTCGATAAATGACTGGCCCCCAAATCCTGGATTGACAGACATCAGATTTACAAAATCCAGTTCCGTCAGCAATTCAGAGCAAAGAAGCGTGCTGGTCTGTGGATTTATGGCCAATCCTGCCCTGACCCCTTTGTCCCGGATCCGGTTCAACAGGCGATGGGCATGGGGGGTAGCTTCAAGATGAAAAGACAACCATTGGCTTCCGGCATCCATGAAGCGGTCGACATAGGCTTCTGGTTCGACAATCATGAGATGTACGTCCAGTGGTTTTCGGGCATACCTGGCAAGCACCTGCATGATGGGGAAACCAAAGGAAATATTTGGCACAAAACGGCCATCCATTACATCCACATGGAAGACATCGGCTTCACTTTCGTTGATCATTTCGATTTCTTCACGAAGACGCCCAAAGTCGGCCGATAAAAGAGAGGGAGCAATTTTCACGCTGCAAAGAAAAGGCTTTGATGCCAATCAATTCCAGGAATTGCACAGCGGCATAAGAAGGCCGGCAATCCCCCTCCTTTAGGAATTTCTACGTATTATTGCGCCTTCAAAAGGAATGACGGGCTCTGCCTTGCTTGCCTTTAAAATTGATTTACAGAACGTTACATCCAAGTTTTGGAAAGAAAAGAAAACTGGTCGCTGGAGATTTTTCCTAAATCTTCTCTATTCGATCTGAAGCTTAAAGAGTTTTGGCAGTACAGGGACCTGATTTTCCTTTTCGTTCGGAGAGAGCTTGTACCCACGTATAAGCAGACCATTCTCGGCCCCCTTTGGTTTGTTCTTCAGCCCCTGCTGACCACCTTTGTTTACTCCATTATTTTCGGGGCTGTAGCCAGAATCCCTACCGACGGGTTGCCACAGCTTCTGTTTTACATGCCGGGAATCGTGCTATGGAACTTTTTCAATTCCGCCTTTATGAAAAGTTCAGGCACCTTTATTGCCAATACCCATATTTTCGGAAAAGTGTATTTCCCGAGGCTGATTCTTCCGGTTTCGGGCCTCCTCTCCAGTTTTGTTAATTTCCTTATCCAGTTTGCATTGTTCCTGGTAATTCTGGTAGGGTATTTTCTTTCAGGAACGGAAATTCATCCGGGATGGCACCTGGTTCTTTGCCCATTGATTTTGCTGTTGGTTGGCATGTATTCCCTGGGCCTGGGCATGATGGTTTCTGCATTTACAACCCGGTATAAAGACCTTTCCCATTTTCTGGCTTTCGGTTCCCAATTGCTGATGTATGCCACTCCCATCATTTATCCGGCTTCCATCGTACCCGAAAAATTCAAATGGGTAAGCTTATTGAATCCTTTGAGTCCTGTTTTCGAAACTTTTCGCTATTCCTTTCTCGGGGTTGGACAGTTTCAGGCTGAACGCCTCGCCATTAGTTTTGGCATTGGAATTCTTCTCTTTTTTTTCGGCCTGATTGTATTCAACAAAGCCGAACGTACCTCCATCGATACAGTCTGACATGAGTGAGATTGCCATCCAGGTTGAAAACCTTGGGAAATGTTACCGCCTGGGCACACTGGGTACCCGTGCCCTGGGAGCTGATATCGCTTCCTGGTTTTCGTCGAAAAAACGGGTTGAAAAAGAAGAAAACCTGATCTGGGCTTTACAGGATGTCTCTTTTGACATCAGGAAAGGAGATGCCGTTGGCATTGTCGGAAAAAATGGAGCAGGAAAATCCACATTGCTCAAGCTGCTTTCCCGTACAACTGCACCAACCACCGGTTCAATCCGTTTGAAAGGAAAAATTGCTTCCCTTCTGGAAGTGGGGACCGGCTTTCATCCTGAACTCACAGGACGGGAAAATGTCTACCTGAATGGTGCCATTATGGGCATGAGCAAACGGGACATCAAGACCAAATTTGAAGAAATTGTCGAATTTTCCGGTGTTACAAAGTTTATAGATACCCCGGTTAAGCGTTATAGTTCGGGCATGTATGTCCGGCTTGCATTTGCGGTCGCTGCCCACCTGGAATCAGAACTCATGATTATTGATGAGGTGCTGGCTGTAGGTGATGTTGACTTTCAGAAGAAATGTATCGGTAAAATGAAGGAAGTTACGGGCAATCAGGGCAGGACAGTACTTTTTGTTAGCCACAACATGGCTTCTGTAAAAGCACTCTGCAATTATGGGTTGTTTCTCGAATCGGGAAGACTCCGGTTGTCGGGAACAGTTCAGGAGGTAACTGAAGCATATACCTCTGCCAATAAAGGCCTTGTGGCGACTACTGCCCTTGCTCAAAGAACCGACAGGACAGGGACAGGCGCTGTCCGGCTTGTAGATTTCCAGGTCCGGGATACGGCAGGAAATGACATCGAAACCATTCTAACCGGAGAGGATATTGAATTTTGTTTTACGCTTCAATGCGGGCCCCAAAAAGCCAGAAATATTGACTTCGGATTAAACTTTTTCGATCCGGAGGATGGCAATATGGGCGTTCTCTACAGCTCATATCAGAAAGTCTATTTTGAAGCCGAACCAGGAGAACTGATATCTGTCCGGTGTGTTATCCCTTCTTTTCCATTTACAATCGGAACCTATAAAGTGGGCACAAGAATTCTGGTCAACAATGAAGAAGCCGATTGGCTTTTGGGCGGAGCAGGATATATCCAGGTTGAAAACGGTGATTTTTACGGAACCGGCAGTATTGGCTTCTCACATCACTACATGACAAATTTTATGGGGCATTGGCAAACCAACCATCTTTGACCAAACAGCACATGAAACCTACCAATCTCCCTGTTCTTCTCATTACCTTCAACCGGCCCGATGTAACCAGTGTGGTACTGGATCGGATTCTGGAAATGAATCCGCCCAAAATCTACTTTTTCAACGATGCCCCCAGACCAGGAAATAGCCGGGATGAAGAAAAATGCAGGGAAATCCGGCAAATGGCTTCTGAACTTCAAGGTCGGTATTCAGGGGAAGTTCTGACCAGATTTGAACCCTCCAACCTTGGCTGCAAAATGGGGGAATCCACTGCCATGAGCTGGTTGTTTGAGCATGAGGAAAAGGGGATTGTCCTCGAGGATGACATTCTGCCCAGCCCTGAGTTTTTTTACTTTTGTGAAGAAATGTTGGCCCGATATGCCGACGACAACCGTATTTTTTCTGTCACCGGCTGCAACCTCCTCAACCAATGGCACGCGGACGAAAAGGATTACTTTTTTTCCCTTTTCGGCAGCTTTTGGGGATGGGCAGGCTGGAGAAGAGCCTGGAAGCACTACGATGTAAAGATGGAGGCCTGGCAAGACGCAGAAGTCCGTCGTCTGGTTCAAAACTATCTCCCTTTCCCTGAGTACAAAGAATTGCGCCGGAAGGAGTTTGAAGCCCTGATGACAGGCAAGGCCAATACATGGGATTTTCAATTTTGCCTGGCCCACTACATCAATCATGCTATGGCCATTGTGCCATCAAAAAATATGGTGATCAATATCGGCATTCAACATGCTGATGCAGTGCATATGGTTAGTGATAGTCCTTTTTCAGACCTAAGGCATCAGCAGGTTTCCTTCCCGCTTCGATCCAATACCATCATGATTCCGGACTATGAATATGAACTTGGCGTAGTGCAAAAGGCCTACCCATTTTTGTTCGATGTGCCGCAGTCTCCTCCTGCACCAGTTCCGCCTGGTATTATCCAAAGAATAAAAAACAAAATCCGCTGATTCTCCATGGTTCGGATTGCAAAAGAGCTTCTGGGAAAATTATCTGGTGTTTCAGACCTGATTGATAAAACCATCGGGCTTTACCACAAATCTGAGGCCGACAAAGCCCAGATTCGGGATTGGCAAAACAAAACAAGGGACGAGATCCTTTACACTCAGGGACAGGGCCTCGCCATGCAGCTCAGGCAATTAATGCCTGCAATCAGGCACATCAGACAAGCGGAGTTCAAGGTTTTCTCTCAATTCGGAGAAGATGGTATCATTCAATATCTTCTGAATACCATTCCCGATTTGCCCCAAAGGTTCATCGAATTCGGTGTGGAAAGCTATATCGAATCCAATACCCGTTTCCTTTTGATGCACAACAATTGGGAGGGCCTTATCATCGATGGAAGCGACGATAACCTTAATCTTGTTCGCCAGTCCGATTTACACTGGAGGCATACACTTCATGCCCTTACAGCTTTCATAACCAAAGAAAACATCAATGATTTGTTTAGAAGCCGGGGCTTTGAAGGTCCTGTTGGATTACTCAGCGTCGACATTGATGGAAACGATTATTGGGTTTGGGAAGCTATCCAGGTCGTTCAGCCTGTTATTGTTGTGGCAGAGTACAACAGCCTCTTTGGACCTGACCGGGCAATAAGTGTGCCTTACCAAGCTGACTTTCAGCGATCTAAAGCCCATTTCAGTCATCTTTATTTTGGTGCATCCCTACCCGCACTTACCCATCTTGCCCAAAAGAAAGGATATGAACTGGTAGGTGTAAATTCAACAGGTAGCAATGCCTTTTTTGTTCTGAAAAGCCATTTGAATGGCTTACCGACCTATTCGGCAAAAGAGGCTTTTTCCATTTGTCTTTGCCGTGAAGAAAGAGACCTGTCCGGAAAAATCCTTTTTACTTCCTACGAGGAGCGAAAGAAAACCATCGGGGGCTTGCCTGTCATCAATGTGATTACAGGAGAAAAAGAAGTCGTATAGGCAGTTTATCCTGCTCTTCAAATTCCCTGATTATTTCAGATTGGCTTTCCCGGCCTCAAGGAAATCCACAAATCCCTGGATGTCCCTGTCGTAAGCCCTTGGTGGCACCAGCATTTTTCCATCCGGAGACAAAAGCACATACAAAGGCTGGGCATTGTTTTTGTATTCCCGTACCTGCAAATCAGCATTCTGCTTTCCAATCGTTTTTTTGACCTTTCCGTCGTAAGGGCTCGTATACCAATCAGATTCCGGCAATTCTGTTTTGTCATCCACATAAAGGGCTGTCATGATGAAGTCTTCCTGAAGGCGCTTTTTCACCTCAGGTGCCGACCAGACATTTGCCTCCATTTCCCGGCAGTTCACGCAACCATGTCCGGTAAAGTCTATAAAAACAGGTTTGTTTTTTTCTTTGGCACAAGCCAATGCCTGCTTTAAATCAAAGTAGCCCTTCAGATTTAGATTGGGTGGAAAGTGCAGTTTATCGGCATGCTTTGGGGCTGCACAAAGGGTAGATACCGAAGGATCTGAAGACGAGCCCTGTTTATTGTCCAGATTAAAATCCATGGTGTGTTGGGGCG
>JBIPNA010000423.1:0-3034 GCA_044375665.1 Catalimonadaceae bacterium | reverse complement strand
AAAAAATCAGGTTAGGCCCTGCCTGTGGGTTTTCCACTTCGGTCCCTCACGCAGGTCCTGGTAATTTTTAACCGTCCCCTTCGGAGAAAAAAGCTACGTATTTAAACCGGATGATGCATTACCCGGGATGAGAAGATTCAAAATTGATTTTCAAAAACCATTGTTCACCTTACCGCAACAAAATCATGCCACAACAAATTTTGTTGCACCATAAATTTGTTGCAGCATTATTCTCCCCGCCTTTTCCATTTATTTTCATTCCTCTGACGCTGCATACAGATCACCATTTAATCGTCTGTAAAGCACCCAGTAAGCAAAAAGCAAAAACCATTGCCCGGGAATGCCTGTGCGGAGGATAAGAAATCGCCTCTCAGTATCCAGGTTCAATCTGTCTTTGAAAAATTCCGAAAGGAGATGGTGGAACCTTAAAAACCGGTTGTCAGGCTTCTGAAATTACTTCGAAACCTTTAAAACTTCCAGTTATTGCCACACCAAATACTTGTTTTGCAACCCCTTTCATTTTGAGTTTTCCGGCAGTTTCATTTAAAGTGGCACCTGAGCCAACGGCATCATCTATCAACAGAATCCGATGGTAATGCTTTGATTCACTGGTTACAATACTTCGTCGGGCATTTAAAATCCGGTCTTCAATTTTGGACAATGCTTTTTGGGGAACCACAATTTCTCCTTTCACCTTGATAAGTTTGATGAGCGGAACATCAACCTGAAGATTCTTTTCCAGCATGGTCATAAACTGGACATCGCGTCTGATGGTGGGAGGAATAAAACCCACCGCATTTACTTTTAGAATCTTAATAAGGTGATAGAGTTTTTGAGCCGACAATTGAATAAGCCTTAAAGATAATTTTCTGTTCTGTCCTTGCTTTGCAAAATGGAGCAACTGGCCCGACAGTGTTTTTCCAAACCGTTCTATGGCATAAAAATCAAGATAAAAGAGGGCATCCAGATGAAGTGATTCAATTCCTTTGGTGGTTCTTATTTTTTCAGTTCCATTTATAAAGCCATCTTTATCAACAAATTGCTGATACTTTTCTAAGGTTTGCCGGTATTCGGTTATGGTTTTTCCAATGGGTAGTTTCCTTTTCTGGCACCAATAGGAAAATGCATCTACACCTTCCAGCAATCGCCCATCCTCGGTAATCTCAATAAACCGCTCTTCCAGAAACCTGCGATCGGCATCATCAATAATTTCCTTGTTTGAATCTCCGGGTTTTTCAATAATCTGATAAAAAACCAGGGGTGGTTTTCCAATCTTGATGACCTCTTTGCTTTCCAACAAATCCAGTAATTTCCTTTGAACATATTGCCGGCTAAAACCTGTATGCTCCGAAATCTCATGAGGAGTTGCCTCACCTCTTTCTGTCAGGAATTGAAAAATTTTATCCCTCATTTTTGTTTACAGTTTACAGTAAACTGTAAACAAAAGTAGCTAAATCAAACAGAAACCAAAAGCCATTTTCCTACCCAATAATTCCACATGGTTTAATCGGATTACCTCATTGAAAGCAGGAACAGAATAGAATCAGGTGAAACCAGAAGAAATATTTACCACCCCATTTTTCCGGGAATATCCAAAGATCCTTGTCCGGAAACCATGCTCAGGCTTACCGCAACAAAATCATGCCACAACAAATTTTGTTGCACCATAAATTTGTTGCCGTTTCATTTTTCATCTTCCAACATATGCATTCCCTTAAACCCAGAATCCGCATTAGAAATCCTATTACGAGCCTAACCTGCTTCAAATCAGAGGCTTCGCCGCCTTATCCTCTGCATCCGTAGCGCTGCTACGAATCTCGAGTATAAGGCGCTGATTTTTTGCATGTTAGACTCTCACAACGAATCTCTAACGCGGAATCTGGGTTAAAAATTCAATTCCTGGAAATCCCTCCATGAAAATGTTATGATCCAAATGATGGGAATGTTTTTACCATTCCATCAGGGGCTCAGCCGTATTTTTTGGCCCGGATTGATACGGGAATTTTTCAGGTGGTTCCATTTTCGCAGGCTGGAAACCGAAACTCCGTGTTTCCAGGCAATGACACTCAGGGAATCACCCGGACGAACAACGTACCATCGGGAAGCTTTTTTTCGCTTAGCCCTGTTTGAAATTTGCTTTTCAACCGACCTGGAAGGTTGAGGCTCAGGCAACGTGTTTTCAATTGAATCTGACTCCGAAAGAACGTTGCTTCCATCAGATAGAATTAGCTTTTGACCAGAGTCCGGGTCGGAAAAATGGCGAAGGCTATTTTCCAGGGCCTGATGAAATAGCTGGCCTTTCAGCGCATATCCTTTTTTGCTCAAATGGATTTTATCGTTTTGAGCCAGACCCATGGCATGCCATTTGGCCATCGAACCCCTGCCGCCTGCAACGGCAAACCAATCGTAAAACACACAGGATTCTTCCAAAGCAACTTTCTTAACCAAAGCAGCCCAGGCCTGGCATGCCGAAATGGACTTTCGTTTCCGGTGCATTTCCTGAGCTGAACTGAGCAGGATGGTGGCTCCGGGACAGACTTTCCGAACCCTTGAAATGGTGGACCGGATTGTATTTTCCATCTCCAGGCCCACCCGGTTCGTGTACAAAATATCGTTGGTGCCCCAATCCAGAACCACAAGATCCGGCTGAAGTTGGGCCATTTGTTCCTCAAAGTGAACTTGTTGCTGCAGGGCCTGAAAACAAGCCCCGCCTACGCCCAGATTATGGTATACAAGTCCATTTGGATCGGTATCAAAGCAAACGCCATGTAAAACAAACCGTCCTTCAGGTCGGGTTTTTCGGAGCCGGAACGAAAATGTATCGCCAGGTTGCGGAACATGAAATGTGAGGAATGGCAATGAATCGTTGGAAAGGCTGTCCAGATCTTGCCGGTAAACCGCTCCGCAGGTTTCGAGTTCCAACAAATACCCGCCTACATTCCGCTCGAAAAATACCTTGACATTTGTCGGCCTGGAATCCAGGGATTTTCGAAAACGAAAATTGAATCCAGCCTGAGGGTCGGTTGTAATTCCG
>JBIPNA010000422.1:0-3050 GCA_044375665.1 Catalimonadaceae bacterium | reverse complement strand
ATATTGTCTGTAGCCACAGCAATATGCTGGCAACCCGGGCCTTTGTAAAAATCAAGGTATTCTTCTACCTGAGATTTTTTCTTTCCGATCGCCGGCTCGTTGATGGGAAACTTGATGTAACCGTTCCCATTCGTCATCACCTTACTCATGAGGGCAGTGTATTCCGTAGAGATGTCTTTGTCGTCGAAGGTCACCAGGTTGGCAAAACCCATCACCCGATTGTAAAAATCGGCCCACTGGTTCATAGCTCCCAGTTCCACATTGCCTACCATGTGGTCTATATACTTGAGTCCTACAGGTTTGGGCCGGTACTCGGTTTCCCATTTTTCAAATCCAGGCAGGAATAAGCCTTTGTAGTTTTTGCGCTCAACAAACATGTGTACCGTATCGCCATAGGTGTGAATTCCCGACCGGCGCAGACTCCCGTGGGCATCGGTAAGGGTTTCAGGCTTTAAAAAAGGCTTTGCGCCCCGGGCCACCGTCTGTTCATATGCGTCGTAGGCATCGTCCACCCAAAGGGCAATGACCCTCACCCCATCACCATGGCGGGCCAGATGCCTTGCCATATCGCTGGATTCATCAAAAGGGGTGCTCAGCACCAATCGTATTTTTCCCTGTTGCAGCACATAGCTGGTGTGGGTTCGTTGCCCGGTCTCCAGTCCGGCATAAGCCAGCTCCTGAAAACCAAAGGCTGTTTTGTAATACAAGGCCGCCTGTTTGGCATTGCCCACATACAACTCCACATAATCGGTTCCCAGGATAGGCAGGAAATCCTGCGCCTGGTCAAAAATCTTTTCAGTTTCAGAATACTGAAAATTGGTCACAGCAGTAAGATCGGCAGCAGTCATCTTGTTGATTCAGTTTTGTTTTTAAAGGACAGAAATTTTTTATACCGGTACAGATTCCGGCAACCAGCTCCGGAAGTAATCGGGAATCTCGAGTTCCATGGCCGTACGGGTCAGCTTTACGGGTTGAAAAGGATCAATCATCACAGCCAGTTCTTTGGTCTCCTTTTTCCCGATGCTGCGTTCCATGGCTCCGGGGTGGGGACCATGGGGAATGCCTCCGGGATGCAGCGTGATCTGTCCTTTTTGAATATTGTTGCGGCTCATAAAATCCCCGTCCACATAATACAGAAGTTCATCTGAGTCGATGTTGCTGTGATGGTAAGGCGCCGGAATCGCATCGGGATGGTAGTCGTAGAGCCTGGGCACAAAGCTGCAAACCACAAAACTTTTGGCCTGAAAATGCTGGTGAACAGGCGGAGGCTGATGGATGCGGCCGGTTATCGGCTCAAAATCCAGAATATTCATCGCCCATGGAAAGCAGCAGCCATCATAACCCACCACATCGAAAGGATGGGTTTCATAGACGTAGGGATAAATGAGTCCCCTCTTTTTGATATGCACCGGAAAAGCACCCAATTCGGTATGGGTTTCAAGATGTTGCGGAAACCGAAGGTCACGCTCACAATAAGGTGCATGCTCCAGAAACTGTCCCGACCCATTCCTGTATCTGGAAGGTATTTCAATGGGACTGAACGACTCAATAAACAGAAGCCGGTTGTCGGCCCCCTCAAATTCAATCTGGTATAAGGTCCCGCGGGGAATCACCACATAATCTCCATAGCCAAAGTCTACCTGGCCGTACATGGTTTTGAGTTGGCCTTTGCCTTTTTGCACAAAGAGTAATTCATCGGCATCGGCATTCTTAAAGAAGAGGTCTCCTGTTCCACGGGTAGGCGCTGCCAGCCCGATGTGGAGGTCATTGTTCACAAAAAGTACTTTTCGCGAAGCCAGGTAATCGTCGGCAGTCGGAAGGTCCCAACCCCGGTAACTCCGGGCCTGAAGATTGTCTTCCAGGGCAATTTCTGGTCTGACTGAAAAGGGCTTTCCGTGTTCCAGCACCCGGGTTGGCGGATGCAGGTGGTAAACCAGCGATGAAACTCCGGAAAAACCCTCGGTGCCAAACAACTCCTCGTGGTACAACTCCCCATTGGGTTGACGAAAAACGGTGTGGCGCTTTGGTGGAACCAGGCCAACCTGACGATACATGGGCATAATTGGTGTATTTGGTGCAAAACAACCGATTGTCCAAAACCCAGGCTTTGACCGTGGTCAGTCTGGAGAATGAGATAAGTGGGTTGTTTTAACCGACTAATAGGCAGAAAAAAAACTAAAAAAGAGTTTGGCACATTTCAATCAGGTAACCATGACAAAAACAAAAAAGGTCATTTGACCCTGAGGAAAAGATGGGTAACCTTAAGAAAGCCAGGCAGAAAGGGCCAACTGAGACTTTCCGAAAACATAACCTTCCATTTTCTGTCTTTAACCATAAGCGCAGGAAATATCCGACCGAAGGTTAAGGAGGGCTTAAACCGGGACACATACTGGCAGATCCTTAGTTCGGAGCTAATGGGCAGATTCAAAAGCTTTTGTAGAAAATCATCTCCCGGTAGGCGATGAAAACAATATCTCAGAGCAGAATACAAACAATTGCCTGCATTCGAATCCAGGATAAATGCGGGATTACATTACCCTACAACTCAAACTGCCCTTCTACAAACCGTAAAAAGTTGTCATCAAAGTCTTTTTCGATGGACATTCGGGTTTGGTTAAGTTTTTTGAGTTCTTTCCTGTTGCTTGAAATCAAGGCTGAAAAATACTTCAGCTCTTTATAGTAAGCCTCTTTGTCGAAATCGCTGTTGGTGAGGTTCTCCTTAAAAACAAGGGTTTTGGCTATAAACCTTATTTCCTCTGTCCGGAATTTAAGCAAACGAACATAGTCTTTGCCGGCAGAAATTCCATTGAGCCGGACATTGTTCAATCCGGTATTTTTAAGGCTTAGGTCGCCTGGGAAATTTGGAATAGCCCTAAGGGCTAGTTTTGAATCTTCGGCTGCTTTGACCAATTGTTGTCTTATGGTCTCGGCTTTTGTACCTGTATCTTCAAGGAGGGATTTGAAAAAGAGTCGATTCAGGCGCCGGGTCATCATAACGGCATTGCTCACTTTTACGGCATGGGAAATCAGGACAATGACCTCTGATTGCT
>JBIPNA010000421.1:0-3052 GCA_044375665.1 Catalimonadaceae bacterium | reverse complement strand
CAGGGATGAAAAGCAGAGTCTTCCCAACTTATGGTTGTGAACTACAGCTTCAACCCAAATCCTCCCGCTCCTGGTCTTAAATATCCAGTCCGCCAAATCAAAAGCCACTCCCCGCCCGGGTAAGTAATTATGGTTATAATTTTCATTTACGCCCGGTTACTTTTTCCCTCAGCATTGTATAAAATTCAAATCTGAAATCTTTTTGGCATATCTGCCTGGTTTTCATTGATTTCCTGCGCATTAAATCCTGAATTGGTTTCTGGATTTACATCATCTGTTTAAACCCTTTTATTTTATGATTAGGATTAAATTCTTTTTGCCATTTTTTATGGTCTGTTTTGGATTTATATCCAAAATAAATGCCCAATCCGGACAAATATCGGGAAAAATTGCCCAAAATGAAGGGAAAATTCTTTCCAGCTACCGGATATACCTGGAGTATGAATCCGGGTTAATGGACTCCTGCACATCTGATGGTCAGGGGGCTTTCCGATTCGAAAACCTGCCGGAAGGGATTTTTAAGCTAAAACCAGCCCCTTCGGATTCTTTGGTTTTTAGTTATGCAACCACGGTCATTTTGCCGGACGGTGCCCGAAAGGAATTCAACCTTTCTGTCCGGTTCCGGGAAAAGGTGGATTCTTCACGAAAAAACAAAACTTCTGCACAGGAAAACCAGAGCCCCCCAAGGAGCCGAAGAGCCAGGAAGGCGGCGCTGAAAACCCGAAACAAACAGATTTCACGGTTTACGGTCCGGACCGATTTTAGCAGCGGTTCGGGGTCGCCCAAGTATTCGGCACCAGCCTATGAAATGCCGAATGAGGATTTTGCAAAGGTCCGGGAAAGTAGTTTCAAAAGTACCGGGACCGACCCCCTTTCCACGTTCAGCATCGATGTAGACAGGGCTGCCTATTCTATCTGTCGAAGCTCCATCCAAAATGGCAGTCTTCCCCCTCAAGATGCCGTAAGGGTAGAGGAATTTTTAAATTATTTCGATTACGACTACCCTTCTCCTACCGGCAAAGATCCTGTGGCCATTTTTCAGGAATATGCCATTTGTCCCTGGGATACCTCACATCGACTGGCCCATATTGGCATTCAGGCAAGAAAGGTGGAAGTAAAAGATGTTCCCCCATCCAATCTGGTGTTTCTGATCGATGTTTCCGGCTCCATGGACGAACCGAACAAACTGCCTTTACTGAAAAGTTCTCTGAAGCTTCTGGTCCAGGAACTACGACCACAAGACCATGTGGCCATTGTTGTCTATGCCAGCCGGGAAGGTTTGGCCTTGCCTTCTACCCCAGGTTCTGAAAAACAAACCATTTTAGACGCCATCAGCTCCCTCGACGCAGGTGGTTCCACCGCAGGTCAGGCCGGAATTTTACTGGCCTACAAAGTGGCCTCAGAACATTTTTTGCCCAACGGCAACAACCGGATAATTCTTGCCACAGATGGAGATTTCAATGTGGGGGTCAATAGTGTTAAAGATCTGGAAGATTTGGTCACCATCAAGCGGAAGTCGGGCATTTACCTGACCGTTCTAGGTTTTGGCCGGGGAAACCTGAAAGACGACAGAATGGAAACCCTTGCGGACAAAGGAAATGGAAATTATGCCTACATCGATAACCTTCAGGAAGGGCGCAATGTGCTGGTCAGCAATATGACCGGGACTTTATACACAGTTGCCAGGGATGTCAAAATTCAGGTGGAGTTCAATCCGGACAGGGTTCAGGAATATCGGTTGATTGGGTACGAAAACAGACGCTTGAACAATGAGGATTTTGCGGATGACACCAAAGATGCCGGTGAAATCGGAGCGGGCCACACGGTAACAGCATTATACGAAGTGGTTCCGGGAAAAGCTACTGGCAGTGGAGGAAAGCTACGTTACCACCAGCAAACCACCGATCCGGGAAAAATAGCCGAGGTTTTTCATACGAAAGTGCGGTACAAGCTCCCTTCCGAAAGCACCTCAAGGGAAATGACACAGACCTTTTCAGGTTCGGAAAAACCAATGGATTCCTGCAACGAAAATTTGCGGTTTTCTTCGGCAGTGGCAGAATTCGGCATGTGGCTCCGGGACTCAGCGTTTAAAGGAAACAGCAGCCCGGCCTTCGCGATGGCCAGAGCCGAAAAAGCCCGTTCTTTTGATGAAAAAGGCGATAGGAAAGCTTTCATTGAACTGGTCCGGCTCGCTGAAGCTTTAAAAAGGTAGTCCTTTTGGCTCCCGGGATTGGTTGGAATTACTTTCTGACCAATCTTTGGTGAAATACCTGGCCATCTTGCTGTTGGATCCGTACGATGTACATACCTGAAGGGACATCCGAAAGGTCAAGTTGCAAAACTTCGGCAGGAAATGTTTTTACCTTTTCTCCGGGCAGATTCCAAAGTTCGATCCGGGATGGTTTTTGATCGGACTGAAGGATAACCTTTTGGTCGGCTGGATTGGGAAACAAAGCAAAAGGCGTTGTTTTTTGCTCCGATTGGGTTTCAGTCGTCGTTTCGTATTCCAGATAAAGATCATCCAGCCATAGTTTACCAGGAGGGTTTTCCAGTTTGTTTTTGGAAGGAAATTGAATCTTCAAGGCAAAGTGAGTTGGTAAATTGGGCGGACATTCGTCGTTGAATGGTACTGAAAAAGCGGCAAAGGTGTCGGTAGCAACTGTAAAACGTTGTATTGCATCTCCGCAAACGACCATCGAGTTGGTGTGCGTATAGATAATTCCGGCAAAAAAACCAATCAAAGGGTGAGATTGTCCAGGGTTCAGACTGGTGGTATCCGGATGGTATTTGTAATGGCCACCAAGCCGGATTGGCTTTCCTGGAAGAGGAAAAAAAGAGTTGTCCATTATTCCATCGTTGTTTTCAGTGAGAATGGGCGTAGCATTCTGGGTGTGGGTGACCATCCAACTTTTGCGGTTTATTAAAGAGGATGGGCCAGAATCAATAGCAGGCGTGATCAAAAGGCTAAATTGTCCGGAATGCGCATCATCAGATCGGAAATAATACAAGCGATTTGTTTGCTGATGGAGCTGGTTGCGACCTACCCAATGTT
>JBIPNA010000420.1:0-3053 GCA_044375665.1 Catalimonadaceae bacterium | reverse complement strand
AAACATTTCAATAAAAGCCGCCAGAGTTCAGATAATTAGGGTGGCAGGGATCAGAAACCTTCAAAAGGAATTGATTCAGATTCTTCTGAATAAACATCCTGAAAAACCACTTTTGGGTATTCTTGGGTCGGAAAAAATTAATGTTTAAAACTCAATCTTGGTTTGGATGAATTAAAGTCAATAGGAAACTAAGCTTACCCTGACTTATCGGACAACACAAACCATACGATAAATGAAAAAGACATTCATAGCCATACTATCAATCATCTCCCTGAAAAGCGCAGGCCAGACAGACAGTTCCAAGAATCCACTTAGCCTTAGTGGTTACCTGGAAACCTATTATAGCTTCGATTTTGGGCTGCCAAAAAACAACGCCAGACCTGGATTTATATATTCCCACAACCGGCACAACGAGGTAAGCCTGAACCTGGGTTTTGTAAAGGCAGCATATCAAACCGAAAATGTCCGGGGAAACTTAGCCCTGATGACCGGAAGCTACGCCAATGCAAATCTGGCTGCCGAACCTGGGGTTTTCAAAAATATTCTGGAGGCAAACGCAGGTTTTAAACTATCCAAAACCAGGAATTTATGGGTAGATGCCGGTGTTTTTGCTTCGCACATCGGGTTCGAATCTGCCATTGGCAAAGATTGCTGGAATTTGACCAGAGGAATTCTGGCCGACAATTCTCCGTATTTTGAAAGCGGAGTAAAAATCTCTTACACTTCAAAAAATGAAAAATGGTTTCTGAGTGGCCTGTTGCTCAACGGATGGCAACGGATTCAAAGAGTGGATGGAAACTCTGCTCCCGCCTTCGGCCACCAGCTTACCTTTAAACCCAGTTCAAAGATTACGTTGAACAGCAGTTCTTTTGTAGGCAGCGACAAACCTGATACGGTCAGGCAGATGCGGTATTTCCACAACTTTTATGGCATTTTCGAAGTGACCGATAAAATTGGATTAACCATTGGTTTTGATATTGGGGCTGAACAAAAATCAAAAGGAAACAGCGAATACAACAACTGGTACACGCCGATTGTCATTGTAAAAGTTGCGTTAAACGATCAAATAAATGTCTCTGCAAGAGGCGAATACTATAGTGATGCCAATGGAGTAATCATTGCAACGGGTTCACCCAACGGCTTCCGGACCTTTGGCTACTCGGCCAATCTGGACTATCAGATTCAAAAAAACCTTTTGTGGCGCATTGAAGGCAGGGGCTTCTCCAGCAAAGATGAAATCTTTATTCTGGACAACAAGCCTTCCAAAACCAACCTTTTTGCCATAACAGCTTTAATGATTCAATTTTAGAGCAAATATTTTCAAAATATCCTTCAGGTTTTCAAGCCAGGGAAGATGGAAAGACCAAACAATCGGCATGGGTATTTCCCGACCTCACCTTAAAATGGAAGCCATCAAAATATAATTGATCATTTTGAGATAAAGCGTGGTGGGCAGAACCTATCCTAAGTTACAAGAATCCAAATCCTGTTGAAAGTGAATTTGGCTCAGGAAGCACCTTCACACTTACATTGAATAAAGCAACTTAATTATTCCAGATACTCACCACAAATACCGCACAAAGGCCTCCATGGCTTCGTAATCTGCCAGACCCAGTTTTTTGTAGCGATCGGCAGTTTCCCTGTTCCTGTCTTCGGCACGCTGCCAAAACTCTCTTTTATCGGCTCCGGGAAACATGGCGCTGTCCTTCTGACTCTGGTGCTTGAAAATAGCCCGCCGTTTCCGAAACAATTCATCCGGACTTAATGGAACTGCCATTTCAATCTGGTCAATGTCCCACTCCTGCCAGGCTCCTCGGTAGAGCCAAACGTAGCAATCTTTCATCCACGGCTCGTTCTTTAACTCCTCAAGGGCCGCAAAAACGATGGACAAACAAACCCTGTGTGTCCCATGCGGATCCGACAAATCACCGGCTGCATAAATCTGATGCGGCTTTATGGAACGGATTAGTTCTACGGTAATGGCCACATCTTCGGGACCCATGGGTTTCTTTTTTACGGCCCCGGTTTCATAAAAAGGTAAATCAAGGAAATGCATATGATCGTCGGGAATGCCCACATATCGGCATCCGGCCTTGGCCTCTCCCCTCCTGATCAGTCCTTTGATGGCTTGCACTTCTTCGGAATCTGTCTCACCTGGCTTCTTTTCCCGGATTGCCTTCCTGATTCGCTGGAAAATAATTTCGCTTTCTTCTGGATTTCGACCCATCAGGCTGCTGGCATCCCGGGCAAAGTCTGCAAAACGGATGGCATTGTCGTCGAAAACAGCAATGTTCCCTGAAGTCTGATAAGCCACATGGACATCGTGCCCCTGGTCGACAAGGCGGATAAACGTACCGCCCATAGAAATCACATCGTCATCCGGGTGGGGGCTGAACAAAAGCACTTTTTTGGGAAAAGGCTTTGCCCGTTCTGGCCGAAGGCTGTCGTCGGCATTGGGTTTGCCTCCAGGCCAACCGGTAATGGTGTGCTGAATTTTATTAAAAATATCGATGTTGATGGTATAAGCCGGGCCATATTCTGTCACCAGATCGGACAATCCATTTTCTGCATAGTCTTTATTGGTCAGTTTGAGAATCGGCTTTTGTACTTTCTGGCACAGCCAGATAACGGCTTTGCGGACCCGTTTCCGGTCAGACCAATCGCAACTACCCAGCAACCAGGGGGTTTTGATTCTGGTTAGTTCGGCCGAGGAAGCCTCATCCAGAAAAACAGTGGCATCGGGATGTTGCTGAATAAAGGTTGATGGAATTTTCTCTGTAACGGGCCCCTCCACCGCTTTCTGAATAACCCCGGCCTTTCCTTCACCCCATGCCATGAGGATCAGACGCCGGGCTTTCAGAATGGTGCCCACGCCCATGGTGATGGCCCAGATGGGCACATGTTCTTCTCCGAAAAAATCACTTGCTGCATCCAGGCGTGTCACTTCATCGAGCGTAATAAGACGGGTGGCGGAATTCACCGTTGAACCCGGCTCGTTGAAACCAATGTGTCCGCTGCGACCAATGCCGAGAATCTGAAGATCTATGCCTCCA
>JBIPNA010000083.1:0-11633 GCA_044375665.1 Catalimonadaceae bacterium | reverse complement strand
ACCAGGTTTCCGGATAGCACCTGCCTCAAATTCGGCCCGGGCGAGGATTTGCAGCGGATAGCCCGACGGCGACGACAGGAGCCGGCATGGCCACTCTTTCCATCGGGTTTTGTGGCAGGATTGGTCTGGGTTTGTGTGAGAAGGTGGTATTGTAGTGGCTTTCCATGTTGTTTCTATCGGGTACTTTTGCAGAATTCTGAGGCTAAAAAGGCAGGAAAAACACACTTTTGTGCATGGCCCTCCGGTGGTTTTTCTTTTTGGGGTTATGCCGTGTGCTTCCGGTTTTGGGCCAGGATGCGGCAGCTTTGTACAAGGAGGCCGATCGCCTGTTTCTGGCCGGGAAGTATGCCGAATGCCTTTCCAGGCGTCTTCAGGCTGTACAGCTTGCTGAAAAGTCGGGCCGGTGTCCGGACCTTGCCATTGGGTTTTTCCAGGTCGGCCGGGCCTACTATTACCTGCACAAACCAGCAGAGGCCCGGCAATGGCTTCAGGCTTCCCTTTCGAAAGCCCGATCTTGTGGGATTGACTCGCTGGTGTTCATCACCCATCGTAGTCTGGGCGCCCTGTTTGTGGAAAGCAAGCAGGTAGATTCGGCCCTCTGGCACCTGAACCTGGCCAGGAATATGTACCATCCCAGCATCCTGCCTTTGGAAAGGGCGACTTTGCTGTCCATTTTGTTTGAGCTGGAGATCCGGCAACTGAAGAATCCGGTTCTGGCCAGGGCCACCCTTGACAGCGCCCGAAAGTATTATGCGCAAAAAGAAGACAGCATCCCCTTCGCGTTTTACCTGATCAAGGAGGGGATTTACTACCTTGAAACCGGTGATTTTCCGAAGGCGGCCCGTTTTTTCCGCCGGTCGGCCGCGGTGTACCAAAAGGCCGGCTCCACCGATGGGCGCATGTACGCCCTGCATTCGTTATCCAAAGCGCTTTCCGAAGGCGGCCAGTTGGAGGAAGCCATTGCGGTGTTGCGCCAGCTTTCGGCCATAAAGGACACCGTATTCCAGGCCCAAACCGCCCGGGATCTGGCCCGATACCAGGTGCAGTACCAGACCCAGAAAAAAGAAATTGAGAACCTGGAGCTCCGGAACCGGAACGACCGGATCCGGATGGGTTTTGGTCTGGGCCTGGGAGGCATGGTCTTGCTGGGCGGGATTGGTTTTCTGGTTCGGGAGGGGGCCCACCGGCGGCGGTTGCTCCGGCAAAAGCAGGAAGAACAACGGATCCGGTTTACCGAGGTGGTGGAGGCCCAGGAGCTGGAACGCACCCGGATTGCCCGCGATCTACATGATGGCCTGGGACATCTGATGGCTGCCATCAAGCTCAATGCCAGTGCCTTGCAATTAGGCGACGAACGGAATCTCCGGATTCTGGACAATGCCTTATCCATCATCGACCAGGCCTCGGCCGAGGTACGCCAGATTTCGCACCGGCTCATGCCTCAGTCGCTCTCAGATCTGGGTCTGCGGGCTTCGCTGAACGATCTGGCCCATCGGATCAATCGGGGCGGTGCCCTTCAGGTGGAGCTGGCCTTGGAGCCCGACACCGGATTGGACAGCGGGACGGAGGTGGCCCTTTACCGGGTGGTGCAGGAAGTTTTGAACAATGCCCTGAAGCATGCGGGCGCCACCCGGTTTGACATTCGGATGCATCGGGCAGGAGGGAAACTTCAACTGGAGCTGGAAGACAATGGCTGTGGGTTCGACCCTCTTCAGGTTTCGGCAGAAGGCGGATTGGGCTTGAAAAACATTCGGTCCCGGGTTGAACTGACGGGCGGCACCTGGCACCTGGAGTCACATCCGGGAAAAGGGACGAAAATTGTAGTTCAGATTCCCCTTCAAAAACCAACTTCCGATGGAAACCCCACCACCTGATATCCATTCGATCTGGATGGCCGACGACCACCAGCTGATTCTGGATGGTTACCGGCTGCTGCTTTCTGGCCGACCCGATCTCCGCATCGCCGGCGAATCGACTACGGGTCCGGACTTGCTGGAGGCACTTGCCATAGAACCGGTCGATCTGATTCTGAGCGATCTTCGGATGCCGGGCATGGACGGGCTGGCCCTGATGGCCGAAATCAAACGTCGGCATCCCAGGATTCCACTGCTGGTGGTGAGTATGAGCGATGAACTCGAGCTGATTTACACCTTGTTTCAGGCAGAGGTAGAAGGATACCTGTTGAAAAATTCAGGGAAAGCGGAACTCTTTTCGGCCATCGATGACCTTCTGGCGGGCGGGATGCACTACGAACGCGGCATCATGGCCCAACTGCTGACTTTGCAGCGGCAGCGGCTCCGGAAAGAGGAAACCGGGATGGTTCGACTTAGTGGCCGGGAGCTGGAAGTTTTGAAACTGGTTCTGGAGGAGCTGACCAGCAAAGAAATTGCCGACCGCTTGTGCATCAGCAAACAAACGGTGGATACGCACCGGGCGCATATTTACGAAAAGACAGGTGCAAAGACCCTCGTGGGGCTGATTAAGCTGGCCCTGGAGCGGGGTTGGGTTTGAGGTAGAATTGGAAAACGAGATGGGTGGTCAGATGTCAGGGCGAACGCCATATTCTATGCATTCATAGCGCAGTGATGCATCCAGGGGATTAGGCCTTGATTTTTTTTGAATGCCAGGCGCTAAAAACGCATTTCCAATTCGGGAAAAAACTCCCTGCAGCATCAATTTCCCAGATCGGCTGACCCGTAGTAGACGGCAAACTGTTTGCACCAGATTACAACATACCTGTACTGGCTGATTTGGACTCCGGTGGGAATATTCCATTTCTGGGCGCCGGATCTTTGGTTGAGGGAGGCAAGTTCCAATCCTCCATCTACATTGGTGCTGTTGTTGCTCAGGTACATGCGTAAATCCGGAGGACTTGTTGAAGCCCCGAAATCGGAAGACGTTTCCAGTTTGAGGATGTTGTTTTCAATTTTCAGTTTCGCGGTTCCCCCGCTTCCTTTTCCTGAGAATGCTCCGGTTCGGATTACCTGCACCATCAATGGGGCACTAAGAAAGCCGGAACTGGAAGCGGTGATGGATGTTGTCCCATAGCTTTTTGCTTCTACAATACCCGAGCTACCTACCGAAGCAATATCAGGAGCACTGCTGCTCCAGTTGATTTCCAGGCCGGGGATGACCGTCCCGGTAATGGTTTTACCCACTGCAGATAGGGATAAGGTCTCATTGCGCCGAAGCTCCTGAACAGCAGCAGGAGAAATGACCAGATTGCTCAGCTGGGTATCGTCCGAAACCACTGTGATAAGGCTCGTGGCTGTTGCGTTTTTGTATGTGGCGCTGATTTCGACCTGGCCTGGTGCAATGCCCGTCACAAGTCCTTGTTGATTTACGATGGCAATCGATTCATTTTTCGATGTCCAGACCATATCTGCAGGAGGTGTTACTTCCTTCCCTACATCATTAAAGTACCTGAGGCTGAACTGAAAGGTGGCACTTTTTAAAAGAGCTGCCGAAGCGGGAGAAATTTCGAGCCGCTCCAAAACGGTAGGCAGCGGGGTATCTGCTGTTTTTTTCGAGCAGGATCCCATAACGATCCACAGGAAAATCCAAAAGGCAAGGGTGCTTCGTGTCATAAAAATTTCGTGTTTGATCTTTGGTAGCAATCCCCGAAGGACCTGACAAGAAGAAGGAACTCCCTATGAATAGGGATGCCAAAATCCCTATGGCTAGCGATTGACAAGCGCTTGATTTTCAGGGTTTTTTGCAGAAAAAACTTATGCGAAACCCCATACTTTACTTTTTCATCCTGTTTTGTACCGGAATACAGGCACAAAGCTGGACCTATGTTGGCAGCAGTTGCCCCAATGCCGAAGGCTCGGCCAAGATCAAAATCAAATCCAATGGAAACATCGTTTCGGCAGCGCAGGCCCTGAATTCGATTGTGGTAAAGGAGTGGAATGGTTCGGGATGGACCGCATTGCCTTCGCCGGCGACAAATGGCATTATCGGGATGTTCCATCTGGAAATGCACCAGGATACTGCCTACCTGGGCATCAGCAACAGTGGGTTTAAGGTTTTCAAGTGGAGCGGTACATCCTGGGTGCAACTGGGATCGACGCTGGCGGGCACGTTTTCGGAAGGCAACCACGATTTTTTGCTCGACAACAACGGGGTGCCTTACATCGGATTGCTGATGCAACGTCAGATACAGCGGTTGAGCGGAAATACATGGCAGGAGGTCATAACCCTGCCCACCGGCACTTTTCCCAATACCTATGCCCAAATGTTTGGTTCTGATAATACCTTGTTTTTCAACAACCAGAATGAATTGGTTTACGCAGTGGCCTACAAAAACCGGGAGATGGTTCGGAAAATCAACCCGGTTACTGCCCAGGACGAAATGGTGGGCGATACGGCTATTTTTTTAAAGCCATTTTCCCAATATGCCATGTATTCGAGGACGAATGCACAAGGCGAATTGTTTGCCTTTTTTTCCGGGTTTGGGTTAAAACCCTTTGTAAAAAAGCTGGTGGGCAACACCTGGCAGCTGTATGGTGATTCGGCCACATTTGGCATTGCACCAGGCAATATGCTTTTCGAGATTGCAGCCAACGGGACCTTGTATTTCGCCCAAACGGGTGCCATCGACAAGAAAGTGTGGGCTTGCGCCGGGGCAACGGGTCCTTTTCAGCAACTGGATCTGATTTCGCATACCGGCAACTTTACTCAGATTACCGACATCGACGTTTCGCCCGACCACAAAATACATGTGGCCTTCAACTGTTTGCCTACCCATTCGGTCATGCGTTATGAGGCAGGCATTACGGAGACCAGTTCAATATCAGGGGCGGAGAAGCTGGTTCGGGTCTATCCCAATCCAGTCCGGGATGTGGTGTACCTGGAGATGGAAACGCAGAATCCCGGGCCGTTTGAGCTCTGGTCTGCCGACGGCCGGTTGGTACAGTCGGGCATGCTGACCCAGCCCCGGCTTGATCTGTCCGCATTGAAGCCCGGTTTGTACCGGCTGCGTTTTCACGGGGATCGGGCAGCTTTTTCTTTACCGCTGCTCAAAGAGTAGTGCATTTTTCAACCGAAATTCCGCATTTGAAATTTGTAACAGGATTTCGAATGCGGATTTGGGTTTCAGCCGGTTAATGCATTCGCAATTCATTTTTTAGTCTAAATTACTTCAAATCAGAGTGCGCCTCTTCTGATAGCGTGTTTTCCCGGATTAAGGGGTACAGTTTTCGAAAATTTGTTGCTGATGTATTGTATTTGGGGTTCTCAGAACGTGGTACTATGGCACATAATTCGGGTTTAAGGCCCTGGTTTGAAAGGGTCCATCTGGGTAAGCTTCAAAAAGGAAGGAGTTTGGTAGGGGATTTGTGAAGAAATGGCAATGTATGTGTTCTGGGCTGGTGTTTTTAGCAACCTGAATTTCAGTATTTGAAATAGGGTTTTTCTGGTAGAATCAATGGAAATGTAGGGGAGATTGCCTGGTTTATTCAGAATATCGATACTTTTATCTCTCGGTCATCAATCACATCGGAAAGTAGCTTTTTTCTTTTTTGGATTTTCCGAACGATTTATGCTCGTCCCCCCTTATGACAATTTGAATCCCTGGCTGTTTTGTACAAGATAAAATGCGTTTTATTTTACCTGTTTTGTCTATATGGTTCTTTTTTATTTATTCTAAAGTCGGGAAGGATTCAAGGGATGTTGCTGCACTTTTTCCTTTTGCCTTAGTTGATACCATGGTTGTCTTTTGGAATTCCCCAAAATGCGTTGATTTGGCCGGCATTGAGCCTGATTCCGGCTTTAACTCGTTTTTACGGCCAAAACCGAGTCCCAAACCAGCTCCTAACCTACCCATCCTGAACGAAATTTCATCCGTTTCCTCCCCTGGCACGTACACCGTCAGCCTTCAGCTATCGCGTTCGGGTTGTATTCAGAATTTTGAAAAAACGATAACGGTGGAGGAGTTGACCCTTGGATTTTGTTGTGCGCACCCGCTCGACACCTTGCCAGTGGTGGGCATCGGGTCCGACTCATTGGACAATCGGTTGCTGGAAACGTCTATTGGTTCTCCCGATTCGGTGACCTTTCTGGTCGGAACTCCTGCGCATCCGGTGGTCTTTTCCGGCTTCTATGAAATCCGTGGGCCTGTGGTGCTGAAAGGTCGGGTCCGGATTTTGCCGGGTACTGAAATCTATGTTCATGGTGCCGATCAGGCTGGGGATGTGCTTCCTCCTGTAAACACCAACACCGACCCAACTCCGCTGTGCATCGGGCATTTCCAAAAGTTGTCTTACAATTATATCTATGTTGCCGACAGCGCTGAGGTTGACTTGCTCCGGTGTTCAGTGTCCTCGTATTGTGCGGGGATGTGGCAAGGGTTTGTGGTGGCGCCGGGAGGCCGGTTAACCGTCAACCAGTCTCAGATATCCGATGCCATTGCAGGCATTTCGCTGGTGGGGTCTAAGGCCTGTTTTTCCCAGAGTCCGGATCCTTTTTTAAGGATAGACGACACCCGTTTTTCGAATAATCTTCTGGGGATTTATGCCAATGAGGTGGTTTTTACCCCAGGTCAAAACATTACGGATTCGGAGTTTGACACAGATCCAAAACGGCTGAAGTTGCCTTATTACAACGAAGTAAACCTGGATTATTATGGGTTGGCGGGTATTTGGTTTGACCGTTGCGAAACGTCTTCTCCCCAGGATATACACCTGCACAACAACCGTTTTTCCAGCCTTCTGTATGGAATATCGGGCTTGACAGGTGGCTTCTCCATTGAGCAGAATCAATTTTCGGAGTGTTACCGGGCCGCTGTTTCTACGGCCAATCCGAAGGGGGAAGCGCCAGCAGGCAATGGCAAGCCGATCCGGATTCGGGGGAATAGCATTCAGATTCCGGATTATCCCTGGATGAAAACGGAACCGGTTTTAGGGTATGACCCCCTTGGGATAGAGGCAGATCATTTGAAGATTCACGAAGCGATCACGTATGAAAAAAATCCACTGGCGGTTCATACCTTCGTTTTTGGTATCTTTAGCCAGGCAGGACTTCAAGCCGACAGTATGGGCCCCAACAATGACATTCGAGGAGTTACAGTTTTACCCCAGGGGATCTGGGCCGATACGGGTCAGGGTTTGCGCAAGCCGGAGCGGACTACGGTTGGCATCTTTGCTCAGATTACGGATTTAGATTCGGTGGAGATACGGCATTTGGCCTTGGACAGCCTTCGTTTTGGGTTGATGGGCTATGCGATTGGTGACTATACCCGGTGGAAGGTGGACCACAACCACTTTCACCGGTTGGATACGGCGGTGGCCTGGTCCCGTATCGGGTTTGGATCGACTACATCGGTATTCACGTTGCTTTCGATAAGGCAAAACCGTTTCGACAGTTGCATTACAGGCGTATCATTGGATCTATCGGCAGAAGACTTATCAATAAACTCCACTGAATTTGTATTTTCCTGCAATGATTTCTCCCATGCCAAAAGCAGGCTATATGACAATACAACATGCGGATTGGTACTCAAACCTCGTTTCTGGTTGGCCGGAAAAAGGATAGGTGGGGCACCCTCCACCATTCCAGTAGGGTCACCCAATGCCAACCGCTGGCCGCTTCGCAGTCTGGTTTGGAATGCAGACAGCACACCCACAACGGTGGATGGATTTGTATCAATCCTAAATCAAACCCCTTTGCCGATTGAGTATTGGAGGTATGACAACGAGTTTATAGGAAAAGACTCGAGTTCCAATGGCGGATCAGTTTCTTTAAGAGCGTTAAGTGACAATACTTTAGAGACTTTTTACCTTTTTTCTTCCGTAGATTTATGTATGATGTCATCAAATAATTGTGGCTTGGGAATAGACCCATCCAACTTAACCCCATGCATTGCATCCGTTCAGTCAAGCAATGCCTGCCCCGGCTACACCCTTCCATCGGGAATAAACTGGACTAGGACATGTGAGGGAAGTCCGGTTGATTTTGAGGATTGGCCGTTTTTTTCCCGCCCCAGCCAACCGGCAGCCGATGTAACCAATATTTCGGCTTTAGAAGTTCGCCCTGATCTCCAATTGGGTCAAAGCCAGCCCAATCCGGGTAAAACCAGCATTCAAATTCCATTTTATTTGCCGGAAGAAGCCGGTAAAACCGAATTGCGGATTACGGAAGTTTCAACCGGAAGGCTGATTGAAATCCTGGGTTTAACCAAAATGGGTGTAGGCAAGTTGGAACTTAACTTGTCCGGGTATGCAGATGGAATCTATGCCTATAAATTGGTTCCGCAGAACGGAAAGGCCAGTGCCACGCTAAAATTTGTAGTAATCCGGTGAGATGGTTTACGCAAAAAAGGGTTTTGCTTTGGGCCTGCCTTTTGATCCTGCCCATTCAAGCTTTAAAAGCTCAGAGTATCGTCTGGGAAAAGCAATGGGGGTATGCCCCTGGTACAGAAGAAATTGGAAAGATATGCCCAGCCGATGGTGGCCAATTTTTTGCAACAGGTTTTTCCACAAAATTTCGGAAGGACACTTTAGGAAGTACCTATTACTATACCCTGCTGATTAAATTTGATGAGAACGGGGATACCCTTTGGATGAAGCGATTGAATATTTTGTATCGTTATACATCATTTTTAGGTAGAAAATTCGGTAATATTTACCAGATGGTATTGCTTACTCAATCTACTTGGTTTTACAAGATTCCAGTTCTTGTGGAGTTTACGGAAAATGGAATAATATTGGAGACCAAGTATTTTACGCAACTTAACAACTATTTATTGGGCGATGGCGTTCGCCTTTCTGACGGCGGATTGTTGTTTCCAGGTACTGGTATAGGACCTGGCACGAATCAAAGTGCGTTTAAATTCAACTTTCTTAATGAGTTGGAATGGGCATATGCCTATTTTCCGCCGGTTGAAGTGAATGCAGCCGCAAGTCGGGTTGAACCGATGGCCAATGGTCATTATCTACTTTCGGGAAGAATGGGCAAACGCATCTATGGCTTTGAAATCGATTCGGCAGGGAATGAGGTGAGTCAGAAAGAGTTTTATCAAACGCCCAGCAATGTTGTTTTACAATCTGGTGCGGCTCATCAGGGCTTTTGGAAAGGGCATTTTAGTTATGGGTATTACCAAAATGGGGGAGGATATGTGGGTTTTCTAAATCGAACAGATTCGCTGGGGCTTAAACAATGGGGCGGTGAGAGGCCAAGTGTTATTGTCAATAGTATTTTCATCAATAAAGAGAGCTCATTTATTATGGCTACCAATGGGCCTGGGATCAATATTACCCGGCTAACCAAGGATAGTGTAGTTTTATGGAATTTATTTTTGGGCGGAATCGGGCAACCTTACCGATTTATGAATGGACTGTTTTTTAGTTCACCAGATACAGGAATCGCCTATGGTACCTACTATCAGGAGACTGGTCCAGCCGGAAATCAATTCTGGCTTGCCAAAATTGCTGGGGTCGGTACGGCTTACGATCCGGTACATCCGGAAGACACGGTAACTGTTTCTGCTCAGGAAAGGCTTTTCCGGCCGAAAGACAGTCCCGTGTTGTACCCCAATCCGGCGACAGAAACCATTCGTTTTCAAAAGCTTACGCAGGAAACCAAGGTATCCATTTATTCTACCCGGGGTGAAAAACTGCTGGAAGAGTGGATCTTTCCGGAGCAGGTGCTCGATGTTTGTACCCTTCCGGATGGTCCCTATCTCTACCACCTCAAAATGGGGGAACGGATCTTTACCGGGAAGTTTTTGAAGCGGTGAGGGGGCATCCGCCTGCACGATTTAAAATACCCAATATTCCTCTGACCATCGTTCTCCACCTGCAAAGCCGGGGCCAAAGTGCTGAGGTGCTGCCCCCATGAGGGATAGTAGCGAAAAACCCGGAAGCCGGGCCGGAACCCGGTTTCCGGATAGCACCTGCCTCAAATTCGGCCCGGGCGAGGATTTGCAGCGGATAGCCCGACGGCGACGACAGGAGCCGGCATGGCCAAACAAATACCATTCGTGGCAGGGAGGAAACCAGGGTGTTTTTTCCGGAATAAGGCCCGGGGAACCTACAGTCCGAGCTGGGTTTCGATGAGCTGGATGAGGATATGAATGACTTTGATGTGGATTTCCTGGATGCGGTCGGCGTACCCGAAGTGGGGCACACGGACTTCAGCATCGGCCAGGCCAGCCATTTTTCCCCCGTCTTTTCCGGTGAGTAAAACCACCATCATGCCTCTTTGCCTTGCGGCCTGGATGGCTTCCAGAACATTTTTGCTGTTTCCGCTGGTGCTGATGCCAAAAAGAACATCTCCGGGCTGACCAAGGGCTTCGACCATCCGGGAGAAGATAAAATCGAAACCATAATCGTTGCCCACACAGGAAATGTGGCTTGGATCGGAAATGGCCAACGCTGGCAGGGCACGCCGGTTGTTGCGGTAACGACCCGAAAGTTCTTCGGCAAAGTGCATGGCATCGCAGTGGGAACCTCCGTTTCCGCAGCTGATGATTTTATTGCCCTTCTGGATGGCATCGGCCAGAATAACCGCAGATTTTGCAATGGTAGCGATGTTTTGGGGATCGCTTAGAAACTGATCGAGGACCTGCCGGCTTTCGTTCAGAACATCCTGAATGGTGGAATGAAGGTGTTGACTTTCAGACATAAAGATATCGTGCAAAACAAGTAAATTTTACTTGTCTGGTCTTTGGCTTTTTAATGTGGTCCTCTGATTTTGTCGAGGAGCCCGTTGAGCTGGCGGGCTTCTTCTTCGGTAATGTGATTGAACTGATTGAACCATTCTTTCATTTCTACATCGAGCAGATCAAGCAAGGAAAGTCCCCGTCCGGTGATGCCGATATCAACTTGCCGGCGGTCGGCCGGGCAAATATTCCTTGTGACCAATTCTTTGAGCCTCAGTTTTTCGACCAGCCTTGTGGCATTGGAGTTTTTGTCGAGCATGCGGCCGGCAATGTCCATGAGGCTGAGTGTTTTGGGATGGGATCCCCGCAAAATGCGTAGCACATTGAATTGCTCGGGGGAAATGCCATGGGGTTTTAGCCGCTGTAAATGATTGGCATAAAACTGGTTGGCAGTAAAAATGACGTTGACAAAGGCCTTTTCAATTTCATTTGGAAAGTGCTTTTGTTGGATGGCTTCTTCCAGACGCATGGCGGTAAAGTTGGGCAATTCGTCGGAAATCAATGCAACAATAAAACGAGGACAAAACAAATGAGGGACAATGGCGTGAGCACATTCCAGGCCAGGGACATGAGTTGATCGGACCGGAACCGGGGCAATGTCCACCTGATCCAGATCATGGTGAGGCCGAGGAACCAGCTTTTGGCCATCAACCAACCAAAGGAGGATTGTCCCCAGAAACCAGAATGGCCCGGATCGGGCAGGGGTGAAGCTGTGCCACCCAGGAAGAGGTAGGAAAAAATAAGGGAAAGGATAATCATCATGGCATATTCTCCGAGGAAGAAAACGGCCCAGAGAAAGCCGGAATATTCGGTATGAAAGCCGCCTATGATTTCGGATTCGCCTTCCGGAATGTCGAATGGTGCCCGGTTGCTTTCGGCCAGAATGCAGAGATAAAAGACGGGCATCAGGATGAGGGTAACGGGATACTGAACCAGATTCCAGGAAAAGATTCCACCCCAGTTGCGCAAGACG
>JBIPNA010000419.1:0-3059 GCA_044375665.1 Catalimonadaceae bacterium | reverse complement strand
TGGCCCACATGGGCTGGGATGCCGAACACATTACGCGTTTCCCGGACAATCCCTGGGGACATTCAGCCATAGCATTCCTGCAACAGTTTGGCCTCCGCACCAACCACATCGATCTTGGCGGTGACCGCCTTGGCCTTTACTACCTTGAAACCGGTGCCCTCGGCCGGGCCAGTCAGGTGGTTTACGATCGGGCCTTTTCCGCATTTTCGACCCTAAAGCCAGAGGCCTTCGATTGGGATAAGATTCTGGATGGAGCAGACTGGTTCCACTTCACCGGAATTTCTCCGGCCATATCTCAATCGGCTACCGATGCCTGTTTTCAGGCCCTGGATGCCGCAAATGCCAAAGGAGTACCCGTCTCTTTCGATGTGAACTACCGGAAAAATCTATGGCAATTCGGTAAAAAGCCCCACGATGTTATTCCTGCACTTGCCGCTCAATCCGACGTTCTGTTTTGTTCGAAAGGGGATATGCGGGACCTTTTTTCACTGTCTGGCCCTCCCGAAGAAAAATACGTGGATGTATGCAAAAGAGCCCTCGACAAATTTCCAAGGGTACGTAAGCTGGTCAATTCCAAAAGGGAATCTTTTTCTGCCTCCGACAATACCATTTCTGGTGTTTTGTTCAATGGGCAGGAATTGGTGAACAGCCGCAAGCATCGTTTGTTCCCCATTGTGGACAGGATTGGAGGAGGAGATGCCTTTTGCGCCGGCTTGATTCATGGTTTGGTGGCCTACGGAAACGATGCCGATGCCATAGAATGCGCTGTGGCATCATCAGCCATCAAGCACAGCATTGAGGGTGATTTCAACCGGGCCACTTTGGCCGAAATCGAAACACTGATGCGGGGCGACAGCAGTGGAAAACTAAGCAGGTAGCCGGGAAGAAACCTGGCTGGAAATGCCCGTCCGGGCATTTCCAGCCAGGCAAAGTCCTAAAAAGTTGCGGATTAACCTGGGCTTATTTCTGCTCCAGAATCAAAATGCCCTGTCCCGGAACAAGAAGTGAATCGGATGGAATTTCTACCGGACGGTTGGCAATAACATCACGGAAGGCGCCCGGTTTTTTCCGGAATACATCCAGCCTCGGGGTAGCAATCCGGGTGGGTTCGGCATTTCCGTTTACCAGTACAACCACCGTTTCGTTGCCGTGCTGGCGGTAATAAGGATAAATGTTTTTCTCAGGCAGATAATGATGAAAGCTGCCTTTGGTTACCGCAGCCGATTTCTTTCGCCACTGCAAAAGGTGTTGCAGGTAATTGAAGGTGCTGTCGGCACGGCCTTTTCTACCTGAAGGTTCGAAGGCATTGAGGGGATCGCCTGGCCAGCCACCCGGAAAGTCTTGCCGCACATTGGGATGGGAAGCTCCGTCTCCTTCCATAGCCAGTTCAAACCCATAATACAACTGTGGCACACCACGCAGCGTCAGCAACATGGCCATGGCCTGGAAACTTTTGGCTACATCTCCTTTGTGGTAAGTGAGAAACCGGGTCAGGTCGTGGTTTTCCAGGAAAATCAGGTGTCTGGAAGGATCCTTGTACAGAAAATCCTGCGCCAGTGATGTGTACACCCGCTGCATGCCGGTTTCCCAGGTCCCTTTTTCATTCAGGCCCTTGTTGATGGAGAAATACAGAGGGAAATCAGTTACCGTAGGCAACCCCGCCACATATCCATCGTGGTTTTTGGCCCCCTTTACAAAATAGCTTTCCAGGGATGGTTGGTCTACCCATACTTCACCCACCAGACTGAATTTGGGGAACTCGGCCAGGATGGCATTACACCAGTCGGTCATGTATTCTTTCTTGTTGTAGGGATAGGTATCCATCCGGATGCCATCGATACCGGTTTCCGCTATCCACCAGATCGAATTTTGAATCAGGTACCGGGCCAGCAAGGGATTGCCCTGATTGAGGTCGGGCATGTGGACATCAAACCAACCTTCCACCATTTTATCCTTGTCGTATTTTGTCCGGTATGGATCAGGAACGGTTTCAATGCGGAAGTTGGATCGGTTAAAAGGGTCTCCGGGTGGAAAAACCCAGTCCTTTGCGGGCAAATCGTCCATCCACCAGTGTTTATCGCCGATATGGTTGGCCACCATGTCCTGAACCATTTTCAACCCCATTCCATGGCATTTTCCGATCAGCCGCTTGTAGTCGTCCAGCGTGCCAAATCTGGGATCAATTTTATACAGGTCGGTAAATGCATAGCCATGGTAAGAGTAGTGTGGTTCATTGTTTTCCAATACCGGATTGAGCCAGAGCGTGGTTACGCCCAGTTGCTGAAAGTAGGGGAGGTGGTTCTCAATTCCGGCCAGATCGCCGCCATGCCGGCCCGAAGGTTCACTCCGGTTTGCCCGCTCGAGACAGCCTTCCACATCGTCATTGGCCGGATTTCCATTTGCAAACCGGTCTGGCATCAGCAGATACAACACATCTTCCGGGCCATACCCTGCAGCACCTGCCGGCATCGCCAGCCTGGATTTGAGCACATAAGGAATCTCCTGCACTTTTTTTCCTTCGGCAAGCCGGATATGGTATGTCCCTGGTTTGGCAGAAGCTTCAATTTGAACATTGAGAAAAAGATAATTGGGATTGCTGGTCTTTTCCGGGGCCAGGAAACGCAACCCGGTTTCTCCTTTGCGGAGACTGGCAGTGCATCCCGAAATATTCTTTCCATGTACCAGAATCTGAAGCTTATTGTTCTTCATGCCGGTCCACCAATGCATGGGTTCCACATGCCGGATGCCAAAGTCATGCCCGGCAGCAGGCAGACTTGTGCCAATAAAAAGCAGGATAAAAGAGGTTCGTATCAGGTAATGAAAGTTCATAGGGCAAATATCAAAGGGAGTTTGAGAATTTGGACATTTATTTGAGCGATGTTGCGTAAGGGTCTTTATCTCATTGGGTTTTCGCTATGGCTGGTGGTTTTTGGTCAGGTTTGCCTTGGGCAAAACAAACGGCCCGCTGATTTCTGGACCAAACCTCTGGCATCCCTTCCGCAGAAACCCGGCTATGTACCAGGCAGCTTTCGGTTCGAATTGTACCTTAAAGCGCTGCG
>JBIPNA010000418.1:0-3073 GCA_044375665.1 Catalimonadaceae bacterium | reverse complement strand
CTAAACGGTAAAGACAATCCTGAGGAGCCGTGTGAAGCGAGAGTCTCAAGCACGGTTCTGCGAGGACCTGGGGGTGAAATTCCCCTGGGTTACTCGATTTGCCCAGATAATTTTACCATCAGGCTCTATGAACAAAACGCCATTTTCATTAGAACTCGCTACAAGTGAAAGTCTTTTAATCTCTTCCTGACCGGCCTTTTCTTCTGTGATGTTCCGGCCATAAATGTTGAAAAATTTAGGCTCAGAAAGATATTTGCATAAAAATGAAAAGGACTGGTTATTCACCATGGCCTCCACAAGCCATCGGTCAGATTCTTTATTGATTTGAGGACAAATCATTTTCCAGAAATCCTGAAATGAATATGAAACCCCTTGATAATTAACTTGCTGAAGTGTTTTAGCCGCAGGATTCATCAACAGAATATTGCCCGATTCATCCAGCCTGATGAGAGGGTCTGGGTTCTGCATCGGAAAAAGCGACATATCTTGAACGGCTTTGGCAGCAACCTTAAGTTCGTTTTTTTGATTGTTAATTTTTTGTAAAAGCTCCTTTAGTTCATTGGAATTAATTTCCTGATTTTTAAGGACATGTAGCAAATCGATCAATGGGTCATGAAAGGCGAAATCACGGATGGACAACTGCCTCTCCACCAATTGGTCCACCGATTCAAACCAGGGAGAACCAAGCAAGAGAAACTGATTTTCATCTTCAAACCATTTTAGCTGACCACGGAAATTGGTAATTTTGTCTCCTGTGCCACATTGCCAAACCATCAATTGGTCGCCCAGATTTTTCAGAGACTCAAATTCAGGTAGTAAAACCGTAGGTCTTTGAATGTAAATCCAATCCGCAATTTTCTTGCCTGGCAAATCAGGCACCAATTTTTCCAATGACTTACCCACAGAAAGTATCGTCAGTTCCTTGTCAAAAAGCAGGTAGAAGGGAAAGAGTGTATTGAATTCCTCCGGACTAAACTTAAATCCTTGCTGATGCATGTAATTACCAACTCACTTTAAATATTTCATGGTCTGAACCTTCGTCACGGCTTTGGAGAAGTTCTATTTCGATTGGAGTCTCGTACATTTTACCAAGGCCAGATAAAATTCCACGTACAAATTCCTGAAGACCATGTCGTTTCGAGCGATAATGAACCCAAAGGCTGTTTCCCTCTGAATGGCTTATGGTAAATTCTGGAGGCGTTAGTTTCGGGTAAATCATCATTACCCGGTTGTGGAACCCGGGGAGATTAATAAGAAACTCTTTCAGATTTGCTCCACCTGCTTCCATCATACTGCCATATTTTTGTTTGGCTGTTCTCAAAACCCACCATTCTCCAAATGCCATTAGTACGTCGGTAATTGGCATGGCCATTTCATCTGAAATCGCACCCGCCAATTTGTAGGTTATGTCGTCGTCGTAGGGTTCGTTGCTGATGAAATAGTCTACATCCACCCGCTATTTTCTTTGATGATTTCCCATTTGTCTTCGCCAAATGTTTCAGTGACCAGGTCTTCAATTGCCTTATTTACAATGCCGTACATTTCAGTTGTCGAGTATTATTTCCTTGCCTTTAATCATATTGTAGATGGTGCTTTTGCCAATATCCAAACGGCGGGCCACCTCTACCACATCGTTGTTGTATTTTTTCAGAAAGAAGGTCAGTATGTCGCAATGGTATTCCCGGAGCGATTTTTCCTGTGAGGTAAACTGGTCATCTCCTCTTAAAGAACTGAAGGTAATATCGTTATCGGTAATTTCTTTGCCATTGCTTAACACTGCGGCAAGGTCCATGATGGCTTTCAGTTCCCGGACATTACCTGGAAAATTATAGGCCAGAAGTTTGTCTTTTGCAGATGCTGAAAAGGTTAGGTGCTTCATTTTATTGTCTTTGCAAAATTCATCCACAAAATGCCGGGCAAGAATCAAAATGTCATTTCCTCTCAATCGCAAAGGTGGAATGTCGATGGGCAAACCAATGAGGCGGTAGTACAAATCTTCCCGGAAGGTTCCCTTTTTTACTTCCTTTTCCAGGTTTTTGTTTGTGGCAGATAGAATACGAATATCAAGCTTAGTTGTCTGATTTCCACCTATTTTAACCAATTCTCTTTCATGCAACACCCGGAGAATTTTGCTTTGCATGTTCAGGTCCATTTCGGCAATTTCATCCAGAAACAATGTTCCGCCCTGGGCTTCTTCAAACTTTCCTATTTTTTGGTCAACCGCACCGGTAAAAGCCCCCTTTTCATAACCAAACAGCTCACTTTCTACTAAATCTTTTGGAATGGCTGCCATGTTGACCGCCACAAAAGGTTTTTTCCTTCTATCGGAATTGAAGTGGATGGCTTTGGCTATCAGTTCTTTTCCTGTTCCGGTTTCTCCCATGATCGAAACATTGATGTTGGATTGAGTCGCCTTTTCCACCAGGTTAAAAATTTTTTTCAGCGCAGGACTCTGGCCAATGATTGTTCTTTCGAAACTGAATTTTTGTTCCAATTTTTCCTTCAAAACTTCCACTTCCTGCTTCAGGCCAGCGTTTTCTCTGATTTTGAGAATGGCATTCCAAAGCAGGTCTTTGGTATTTTCGTCTTTGATGATGTAATCTCTGGCGCCGACCTTTAACAGGTTTATGGCGATTGAAATTTGGTCCTGCCCACTGATGACAACCACCGGAATGGCATTGTTTTCGGACTTAATCTTCTCCAGCAACTTTTCGCCGGTCATGTCGGGCAACGAATAATCGATGCAAACCACATCCGGCTTTTTGTAAAGAGCATCTAATCCCTCTTTGGCTGTTTGGAAAAGTGTGACTTCATAGTCCGGATTCATGGAAAGCTGGTATTTCAGCAATTCGCCATACCAGGGGTCATCTTCGATGATGTAGATTTTATAGGACATTCCATTTCTGTTTTTCTGGGCTGAAAAGTAGTAAAGATATTGTTCCAGATATTAAAATCTTTCCAATTTCTGGAAAAATAATAAGTCCTTTTTTTATCCACAAAAAGTCTTTCCTGCAAAATCCAGAAGATACTGTTCAAAAAAGTGTGTAAAGCTCAAAAGTTTACGATTTTCGAA
>JBIPNA010000082.1:0-11797 GCA_044375665.1 Catalimonadaceae bacterium | reverse complement strand
AATTGTGGCAAGCGGGAAGGTGTCATTGGCACCCAAAGGAATATTCTCCATCGATTTGAGTGGGGCCTGGATTTACCCTTCATTTATCGACTTATTCTCAACGTATGGGATGCCGGCGATCCCGATGACAACCCAGGCTTTTTCAAAACCTCAATATGAACGGACCACCCCGGGAGCATTGGCAAGCAACCAGACTCTCAAACCAGAATTGGATGCATCTACCTTATTTCAACCAGTACCTAAAGACGCAGAAGAACTAAGAAAATTGGGTTTCGGATTGGCAGCCGTCTGCCCGAGAGATGGTTTGATGCGGGGAAAAGCATGTTTGGTTTCGCTGGGAAACGGATCTCCTTCAAATGAGTTGGTTAAAAGTAACCTATATCAAAGCTTATCTTTCCAAAAAGGAAGTTCTGCTCAAGCATATCCCAGTTCTCAAATGGGGGCTATTGCTTTGCTGCGACAAACATTTCTTGATGCTTCATGGTATGCTAAAGCACTTGAGAAAAGTCCAAATCTTTCCCTGGAAACGCTGGCAAATTCACAAAATGCACTTTTCCTTTTTGAGACACATCAAAAATTTGAGGTACTCCGGGCAGCATCTCTGGCAAAAGAATTTAGCCTGAAAGCAATTCTTAAAGGAGGGGGTGACGAATATCAAAGAATCACCGAAATCAGAAAAACCGGATTTCCGCTTGTTATTCCATTACAATTTCCTGAACTGCCCGATGTAGAAGACCCCCTTGATGCTCAGTTAATTTCCCTTCCACAATTAAAACACTGGGAACTTGCACCGGCTAATGCCGCTATCCTGGCAAAAGAAGGTTTGCCATTTGCATTTTCTCTTTCGGATCTTAAGGATATTAAAACATTTTTCTCCCAAATCAGGAAAGCCACAGAACATGGTCTCTCAGAAGCGGATGCTCTTAAGGCATTATCCACAAATCCTGCATCATTTTTAGGTATAAGTGAAACCGCCGGAAAACTTAAACCAGGATTTTTGGCAAACTTCTTTATCGCTTCAGGAAACATATTCCAAAGCGGGAATTCGGTTCTCTCACACTATATTAAAGGAAAGAAATATCCGGTTATTACAGAGTCAAGCTCAAAACTCAGCGGAAATTACAGATTACAACTTGGGTCAGATACTGGCCGGATCCTGAAAATCTTCACAAAAGAGGGAAAAAAAGAAATCAGTATTCAGGCTTCAAAGGGCGATACAACGCTTGTACCCGCCACAACCCAATGGGAGAGCGGCCGAATTTCATTTTCTTGCTCTTTCAAAGACCTTAACCCTTCAGTAAGGTATCAATTTACTGGTTGGGAAACCCCTGAAGGTTATGCCGGGTGGTATTCGGGAGAATCCGCTTCTAATCAAAGCTGGTCGGCGACTTATTTACAACCTGGCAAAACAACACCTCTTGCATTACCTACGCCCATATCCCTTGGCGAAATTTGGTTTCCCTTTCAGGCATACGGGACAACAAAGACCGGAAATCAGAACAAATCCGCTCTTTTCAGAAATGGGACTTTGTGGACGAACGAAGCCGAAGGGATCATCACAGAAACAGATATTTTGGTCCTGAATGGGAAAATTGAAGCCATTGGAACGAACCTGAAGCCACCTTCCGGCATTCCTGTTTTTGATGTAAAAGGTAAACATGTAACATCCGGAATTATTGATGAGCACAGTCATATTGCCATTTCCAAAGGAGTAAACGAAGGCAGTTCCACCACAAGTTCGGAAGTCAGAATTGGAGATGTAATTGATGCAGATGATGTCAATATTTACAGGCATTTGTCAGGAGGTGTTACGGCCGTACAACAACTGCATGGCTCAGCTAATACCATTGGGGGTCAATCTTCTCTGATAAAGCTTCGCTGGGGAAAATCTCCGGAAGACTTGAAAATTCAGGGAGCCCCCGGATTTATAAAATTTGCGCTTGGGGAAAATGTCAAACAATCCAATTGGGGAGATCAAAATACCATCAGGTATCCACAAACGCGAATGGGAGTGGAACAGTTGCTTTACGATGCTTTTTCTGCAGCAAAAAAGTATAAGGAGAACCAAAAAAATGCATCAAAAAATCCAAAAATTCCTTTCAGAAGAGACCTAAAACTGGATGCATTGGCTGAAATTCTGGAAGGAAAAAGGTTTATTTCATGTCATAGTTATGTTCAGTCCGAAATCAATATGCTTATGCATGTTGCTGATAGTATGGGGTTTAAAGTAAATACTTTTACACATATTCTTGAAGGATACAAAGTCGCAGATAAAATGAAAAAACATGGGGCTGGCGCCTCAACATTTTCAGACTGGTGGGCATATAAAATGGAAGTAAAAGATGCCATTCCTTTTAATGCAGCGCTTATGCAACAACATGGTTTGGTCGTGGCTATAAACTCAGACGATGCAGAAATGGCTACCAGGCTAAATCAGGAGGCAGCCAAAACAGTAAAATATGGAGGACTTAAAGAAACAGAAGCCTGGAAAACGGTCACTTTAAATCCAGCCAGGTTACTTCATTTGGATGATAAGATGGGTAGCTTGAAAATTGGTAAAGATGCTGACCTGGTAGTTTGGTCCGGAAATCCTTTAAAAGCCGACTCTAAAGCTGAAAAAACATTTGTCGATGGGGAATTGCTTTTTGACATTTCTGCTCAGGAGGCCCTTTTAAAAACCATGGAAGAAGAGAGACGAAGGATCCTCCAAAAAATGTTAAAAGCAAAACAGTCTGGTGTCCCGTCGGTACCCATTCAGGTAAAAACGCCTCACCTTTGGCATTGCGACGATCTGGGAGAGGAATAGAAAACCACTGGAAAAAATTTATTTGTATATACAATTAATTTCATGACCTTTGTCGGACAAAACATTATTGTGACTGGAGGCTCTTCCGGAATTGGAAGGGCGACAGCCCAAAAACTAATTGAAATGGGTGCCAACGTCTTAATTACCGGCCGTAGCGAAAAGCGTCTGCAAAAAGTGGCAGAAACTCTTGGCTGTAATTGGATAAAAGCCGACGTATCGGCTTCGGAAGATGTAAACCGCACATTTGATTGGGTTTCTCAGGAATGGGGTAATCAATTAGATATACTCATCAACAATGCAGCTTTAGGTGAATTTGCTTCTGTCGAAGAGACACCAATGGAAAGCTACCACAGGGTTTTCAACGTAAATCTCTTTGGTCCGATTATGATGATAAAAAAAACGATCCCACTAATGAAGGCTCAAAACCAGGGGAGCATTGTAAACATTGCTTCAACTTCTTCTTTGAAGGGATTTTCGAATGGTTCAGCATATGCTTCTTCAAAATTTGCACTAAGAGGATTTACTCAAAGTCTGGCTGAAGAAGTACGCCAATTCAATATCCGGGTTTTTCAGGTTAACCCCTCTGAAGTTAGTACTGCCTTAGGGAATCCCGAAAGGATAGAACGAAAAGAAAATGATTTTAAACTGGGCCCTGAACAAATTGCCCACACCATTGTTTCCATTCTACAGCTACCACAAAAAGCTTTTGTACCGGAAGTTTCTGTCTGGGCAACCAATCCTAAATTTTAAAAACAATTTTTTTCAAACAAATATGAAAACGTTCAAATCCATGACTCTGGCCCTTTTGGGTCTGTTCATTATTTCCACCGCATTCAATGGCCGTAAAGCTGAAACGCTGAAAGTCAACGTTGCGAAAACAACCCTGAAATGGTTCGCGTCGAAAGTGACGGGAAAACATGATGGTACAGTAAAATTGGCTAACGGCAGCCTAATCAGCAATGGAAAGCAGGTTACAGGCGGCTCCTTCGACATCGACATGACTACTTTGGTTTGTAATGATCTGACCGATAAAGAAACCAATGCCAAATTGATCGGTCACCTTAAATCAGATGATTTTTTCTCAGTAGGCAAACATAAAACTGCACATTTTGAAATTTCTTCTGTAACGCCCAAAGCAGGAACAGAGTATGAAGTTTCCGGTAAAATGACCATCAAGGGAATTACAAAAGACCTTTCATTTCCAGCAAACATAACCATGTCTGGAAAGACTGCTAAGGCCACTGCTAAAATCACCCTGGATAGAACACAATGGGATATTCGCTATGGATCCGGAAAATTCTTTGAAGGACTGGGAGACAAAGTAATCCACGACGATTTCATCATTGAACTGAATCTTGAAGCAGGTTCATAATCAAATCATTCTTTTTGAAAAAAGCCCCGTCAAATCGGGGCTTTTTTCATTATTGCGAAAACCTTTTCCTTCTTGTTTGAATCAATTTTAATAACCTTTTGCCAAAACCATGCAAAACCTGCATCTATCCACAGGAACCCGGGAAGAAAAATACCAGGCACTTTTGCCTCAACTTGAAACCCTTTGGGATCAAAAAGCTGGCACGATGGCAAATCTAGCCAACACATGTGCAGCAATATTTCAAACATTTCAATTTCATTGGGTAGGCTTTTATTGGGTAAAAAATCAAGAACTTGTCCTGGGACCCTTTCAAGGGCCGGTGGCATGCACCCGAATTCAATATGGGAAAGGGGTTTGTGGAACAGCCTGGGAAAAAAAAACAACCTTGGTCGTGCCAGATGTGGATGCATTTCCAGGCCATATTGCCTGTTCATCTCTAAGCCGCTCAGAGCTGGTTTTTCCAATTTTTTCCAAAAAAAATGAAATCATTGGCGTATTGGATATTGACAGCTCCGAACCGGATGATTTCTCAGAAACCGATGTGCAGTATCTCGAAAAAATGCTTCGGAATCTATCTGCTATCCTTGATCCTGATTTTTCCGCTTAAGCTCAAAGTTTTTCCCAAGATAAACCCTTCGTACGGTTTCATCAGCTGCCAGTTCTTCTGGACTTCCACTCTTCAGGATTTTTCCCTCAAACAACAAATAAGCCCTGTCTGTAATGCTTAGCGTCTCATCCACATTATGATCAGTAATCAAAATACCTATGTTTTTTTGTTTAAGGCGGGCTACGATACTTTGAATCTCTTCAACAGCAATAGGGTCCACGCCCGCAAAGGGTTCATCCAATAAAACAAAACTAGGGTCAACAGCCAATGCCCTTGCAATTTCAGTCCTCCTGCGCTCTCCACCTGACAGTACTTTTCCCTGGTTTTTCCGGACATGGGTCAAGCTAAACTCCTCAAGCAACATTTCCATTTTTTCACGTTGCTCCTTCCTGCCCAAACGGGTCATTTCCAGGACGCCCAAAATATTTTCTTCGACTGAAAGGGTGCGAAAAACAGATGCTTCCTGTGCAAGATATCCTACACCCTTCTGAGCCCTTTGAAACATGGGAAGGTGGGTAAGTTCGTCCTGGTCCAAAAAAATTCTACCTGAGTTGGGTTTAATTAATCCAACAATCATATAAAATGAAGTCGTTTTCCCTGCCCCGTTCGGCCCCAAAAGTCCTACTATTTCCCCTTGATTTACTTCAACGGAAACATCATTAACTACAAGGCGACTTTTGTATTTTTTAAATAAGTGTTCTGCTCGAAGCTTCATTATGCCCGGTGTCAATATGGCCTCCAAATCAACAGAAAATCAAGATGGGTGCTGACGAAATTATCGGGATGAATCAAAATAAAAAGCCGGAAAAAAAATTCCGGCCTTTTAACACATAAAAACCACAATGAAACAAACAATCAAAAACCCAATAAATAAACGGCCCACCTGGTATTTTGTTTAATTATTAAAAGAAATAATTAAACAAATTTTTATACTCGTTCATTCATGGGAATTAAACTGTTTTCTCGAATTTTACCCGGCAACCCGACTGGTCTGAATCAAAATGAAACATTCACTAAAGCCGATACTATTTATTTTTTCAATTATTCTTCTGACTTCTTTTCTGAATGAGCGGCCACAAAAGAAAAAGAAGCCAGAACCTTATGTTTTTGCCTATTACACAGGGGATGGAGCCACTGGCTTACATTTGGCCTGGTCTGAAAATGGCCTTTCATGGGCCCCATTAAAGGGAGGAAAATCTTTTGTTAGGCCAGGTGTGGGAGAGTACATCATGCGGGACCCGCATCTATCACAATCTCCTGATGGAATCTACCATCTGGTGTGGGCAACAGGATTGCATAGAAAAGATATCGGATATGCATGGTCAAAAAATTTGGAGGACTGGTCTGTCCAAAGACTGATTCCTGTTATGGAAAAAGACAGCCTTGTGTTGAACACCTGGGCACCAGAACTCATTTATGATGCCGACCAAAGACGATTCATGCTTTTTTGGGCATCGACAGTTCCAGGAAAATTCAGGGAGACAGATAAACAAAATGATTCGTTGGCGGGAGGGTACCGGTACAATCACAGAATTTATCGAAAGCTAAGTCAGGACCTCAGAGAATGGGGCCCAACCGAATTGTTCTTTGAGCCGGGATTTTCAGTTACAGATCCACATATTGTTGAAGATAGCGGCCAGGTAATGCTATTCTATAAAGATGCGACCCAAATCGGCAAGAACATCCAGAACAATATAAAAATGGGAAAAGGGCCAGGAATTACTGGATCCTTTTCTACAAACCCTGTTTTAGTCAGTCGTCGAACCTGGGCAGAAGCTCCTATGACCGCCCGCATTGACACCCATTTCGTAGTGTACTTTAACAAATACAGAAATAAAAAAATGGGGGCGGTTCAAACAAGGGACTTTAAAAAATGGAAAGACATTTCAGATACCATTACATTTCCCAAAGGCGCTCTTCATGGCTCAATTATCCGGATTCCCGAAAAAATGCTTGACAAGCTGAAAGAGTTGTAATCCCTGGTTTCTTTGTGGAAATGAGGATACGAATCCAAAGCTGAAATGGTAAATTTACGTCCTTTTTTTCCTATGGAACCCGAAATCCTTCTGCTCCCAGATGCTATTGCAAACCAGATAGCTGCCGGTGAGGTTGTTCAACGACCTGCATCAGTGGTCAAAGAATTATTGGAAAATGCCATAGACGCAGGGGCAAATGAAGTTGTTCTTCGGGTAAAAGAGGGGGGAAAAACTTTTATCCAGGTCATTGACAATGGAAAGGGAATGTCTGAAACCGACGCGAGACGGTGTTTTGAGCGGCATGCGACATCTAAAATCCGAACTTTTGACGACATGCAAAAACTGGGCACTTATGGGTTCAGAGGTGAGGCATTGGCTTCTATTTCGGCTGTGTCACAACTTGAACTTCGAACCCGAAAGTGGGCCGAAGAAACAGGAGTCCTTATTAGGATTGAAGGTTCTGAAATTAAGGCTCAGGAACCTGTCGCAACAGAAAAAGGAACCTCTTTCACTGTCCGAAATCTATTCTATAATGTTCCCGCCAGGCGGAATTTCCTGAAAAGTAATCAGGTCGAATTTGCCCATATTTCTGAAGAGTTTTATAGAGTGGCGTTGGCTTATCCGCAAGTTGGTTTTTCTTTTTTTAATGGAGATCAACTGATATTGAAAACCGGGCCAGGCTCACTTACCCGACGAGTTTCTGCGATTTTTGGAGAAGGTTACAGGGAGAGCTTAATCCAGGTGAAGGAAGAAACCGCACTGATCAATGTTTCAGGATTCATTGGCAAACCCGGAATTTCCAGGAAAACCAGGGGGGAGCAATATTTTTTTGCAAACAACCGATACATCAGGAATGCTTACCTACACCATGCAGTATCCTCTGCATTTGAAGGCCTTCTTCCAACAGCCCACTTCCCATTTTATCTTCTGTTTTTGGATATAAAACCTGATAAGATTGATATCAATGTCCATCCGACAAAAACTGAGATCAAATTTGAAGACGAGAGATTTGTTTATTCAATTCTACAGGCAGCGGTCCGTAAATCCCTTCAACATTCTATGTTGGTACCAGTCCTCGATTTCGAGCCTCCAAGCCCCTGGTTAAACCCCCAAACCAATCAACACAATCCTCCTCGGGAACAAAGTCCATTGCGGTTTTCTTCGGAGGTTGGGAAAGGGGCCAATTCTTCTTTAAACAAGCCTAAAGGTGATTCTCATTGGGAAAAGTTATTTTCAACACGAAATGAAGATCCTGAACAGCGACTGCAGTCTTTTGAACAAGTTCAGGAAATTGAAAAAAATACTGCAATTACCCGACCGAACCGAAGTCATTTTTCACCGGAAAAACCCAAATCTTTAAACCTCCATGGCCAGTTCGTTTTATACCAGGTAAAATCTGGTCTAATGGTAGTTCATTTGGCAAGAGCATGGGAAAGAATCTGGTATGAGCAACTTCTTCATCAGCAAACTTCTGGTCAGATCGCATCACAACAATTATTATTCCCTGTTACACTTCGGTTTTCTGATGTACAACTTGCTCTTCTTCAGGAAATTGGTGCCGATATTCGTCAGCTGGGTCTCGATTGGGAGCCTTTTGGCAAAAATGAAATCATTGTCCGGGGATTACCTGCAGATCTTCAACATTGTCAGCCAGCCCAGCTTTTTCAGGAATTTATTGAACAATTTCAAAATAGTCAGGGCAATATTCAAATTTCAAGAAATCACACCATTATCCGGGCGTTGGCAAAAAAAAGCAGTACCCAGCAAGAGTTTCACCACTGGTCTGATAGTGAACTTCAGGATCTTATCAACCGATTGTTTTCCTGCTCTGTCCCGGATTTTACCCCGGACGGCTATTCCATATCAAAATTAATTCAACTGGAGGAGATAGGGCTTTGGTTCTGAAAATTTCAAATCCTTGCTTCTATCCTATCATTTAATAACCAGACCCTAGTTTTTCATAACACTTTTTGTAGTACTCATACAGATATTCCCAATCGAATAGTACAGAGGCTCTTTCGGTAAAGTTTCTTTGATTGATCCGGTCCCGGCGACTTTGGCGGGCAAAACTTAACATTTGTTCTGAAAGTTGTTCCGCGGCATCGTAATAACTATTGTACCGCCGGTTGGTAACATAAATGCCATTCTTCTCGTGTTCTGGCATAGACTTTAATACATAGTCTCCAAAACCAGACAAATCTGATGTCACTGTGGGAACACCGGAAGCAATTGCTTCCAACGGAGTGTAACCCCATGGCTCATAGTAACTTGGAAAAACACCCAAATGGCATCCCCGAACGAACTGTGTATAGTCCATCCCAAAAAGAGGATTGGTGCTTGCAATAAAATCGGGGTGGTAAACCACTTTTACTTTGTGGTTTCGATGGTTAAGTAAACCGTGACTACGGATGGCTCCCAGGATTTCGTCCGCCCCGTCGTTAACCAGGTTATGTGTAACCACAAGAGGGAGTTTATCTGATTTCCAGGACTGGATTATTCTCCGTAAACGAAGGCGCCAGTAGTCATCTACAAATTCGTTTAAATTGGGGAGTTTATTTTCCGAAGAAGATGCGGCGGAGTAAAATAATCGTTCACCCAAAATCTTTTCAATAGAAGTCGTCGTTTGCCTTATTTCTTCCATCATAGCCCGGCTTTGTAAAGCATTGGGATTCATGGAATGAAATGGCTGCTTGGTAACCAAAAACATGATTACGGTCATGTCCAGCCCTTCTAATTGCATTTTCCAATTTAACCTGGCTAATGCTTCCAATGTAATGTCGAAACCTTTGTTTCTGAATTCAAATCTTCCTGATGTAAAAAAATATAGGGTTTTATCCAGATCAAAAGCGTAGCTCTGGAAAAAATGACCCATTACAAACTCGTTAATTTTATCCTTGTATTGCTTATGAAGGTTTTGAAATTCGTGCAAAGCTGTGAACCGTTCAATATTCAGCCCATTAGGAACTATTACATCTGGCTGTCGGCCCAAAAGATGAAAACATTCTCTGGCTGTTACTTCGGAAACTGTTGAAAACACATGAGAACCATGCGCTGCAGCCCTTTCCACTTTTACGGTGCCAACTACATTAAAATGAGTCGCTTCTTTAAACCAATCAAAAAAGGGCAAGTGGTCGTAAAAAAAGGCATCGTTCATTGCAATATACCGTCCCAAAAGGGTTGCATGGGTAGTAAAGACAATTTGGTATGGCAAATCCTCTCTCCTAAGATCGGGAATGCATGTTGATGCCATCCATTCGTGAAAATGACTAATCTTCTGGTAGCTTTTGGCATCCTCTACCTGGGCAAGGAAGTAATGGAACAATCGGATGCATTCTCCAAACGCAGCACACTGGTCAAATAACGAATCGTTTTCAGGGCAATTGATATCATGCCGTTCAAAAAGATGATATTTTACCAAGGCCAGGTTGTCATAAACCTGATAAGGGTTAAGAAGAATCACTTTTGGATTTCCCGATACCAGCCAACGGCCATATTGAACCTGATACCCTGCCTCCCTCATTTTGAGAACAGCTTGACCAAAAGGATGACTGTAATCGTCCATGGCTTCAAATTCTGCGGAAAAATTCTTATGAACCAATGGTCCGACACACAAGTAATCTTCGCCCCAATTTTCTACCGCAGCAGGAACCTTTGATCGGATTACAGTATAAATTCCGCCAACCTGGTTACAAACTTCCCAGGCAATTTCAAGAAGCATTCGGGGTCTGGGTTTAACCAACTCGGCCTTTAAGGTGTCGGCTGGTTTCAATTTTTTTCCATTGGCCATTGGTGATACAAATAGGAGGTGTTTCTGATCCGCAAAAAACAAAACATTCCGGAATACCAAGACAAGCTTTACAAGGAAAAATCAGGAACCAAGGCCGATCATTCAATTTGACATCAGAGAAAAACCAAAAAAGGCCTGCTGATGTAGCAAGCCTTTCTAGGGATCTGTTTAAGCTCGGATTATCGGGCCAGTTTGAACACAATGGGAATGTTCATCCGAACTTTTACTTCGCGGCCTCCATTTTTTCCTGGAGTCCAGCGTGGCATGGATTTTACAACCCGAATTGCTTCTTCATCACACCCATAACCAATACCTTTTAACAATTTCACATCATCTACTTCTCCTGATGAAGTAACGACAAAAGTTACGAAGACCTTTCCCTCAATATCCTGGGAAATCGCCTTTTGTGGATATTTAATATTCTTTCCAAAGTAGGCCTGAAGATCACCTCCCGGAGGTTGAGGATCCTGCTCAACAAATGTAAACTCGGGCTCAGGTTCAGGTGGAGCACCAATTACATCTCCGGTCCCAGTACCGACATTGTCCATACTCAACTCATTAGGATCTGCATTGGGGTCGCCCACAACTGTTTCAGTACCAGCTACAACCTGTTTTAAGTCTTCTTGTTTTGGAGGATCCTCCTCAATAACTTCTTCATCAGGTGCAACCTCTGGAGGAACAAAGCGAACAGTAGAAACCTGGGGAGGAGGAGGAGCAGTCGGCAGGGGGGGTGGGGGAGGAGTCTTAGGATCGATCGGTGGAGGCTCGATCATTTTGGGATCAACCGTGACAATTTCCTGCTCCACTATTTCCTCCTCTGGCTTTATTTTCTCCCAGATAACTGGCCCACCGATGGCAAGTGCAAAACCAAAAATGGCAATGCCTACCGACCGAAGAACATACTCATCGTAAATTTTACGCAGGTAGTACGCCCCATACTGCTTATTACGTCCTTCAAAAATGAGGTCATTTAAGCTGGCATTTTTGTAGTTAATATTTTCCATAACGCCTTAAATTAATAAGGAGACTTAGCTAACAACTCCAGATCTGCAGGTGTGATATCGACCAATGCATAAATCTTTATGCCTGTAATCGCCATCTCATCAATTACATCTACCACATTCTTGTACTTGGCATCTTTTTTTGCCTTAATGATCACAATGGGGTCTGTAATGGTCTTTACTTTTTCTAAAAGGACTTTTCGAAGTCCGGATTCTGAAAAATTAGTAAGCTTAACTTCTGGGTTTTC
>JBIPNA010000081.1:0-11806 GCA_044375665.1 Catalimonadaceae bacterium | reverse complement strand
TTCGGCATAAAACAGTTTTGGGGAATTTTGGTGACCTTTGCCGGCCCACCAGAAACCCGTTTGGATGAAGCATCAATACGAACTGACCATCGGCCTCGAAATCCACACCCAGCTTAAAACCCAGTCGAAGGCATTTTGTGCCGATCCCAATCTGTTTGGGGCCGAACCAAACACCCTCGTTTCTCCCATTTCTCTTGGGCACCCGGGTAGTATGCCTGTGTTCAACCAGAAAGTGGCAGAGCTGGCCGTCCGGCTTGGTTTGGCTTTGGAATGTACCATCAGGAACCGGAGCTTTTTCGACCGGAAAAACTACTTTTATCCGGATCTTCCGAAAGGCTATCAGATTACCCAGGATCAGTCGCCCATTTGCAAGGGAGGCCAGATCCGATACAGGGATAAGTCGGGCCAGTGGAAAACCGTTCCTTTAAACCGGATCCATATCGAAGAAGATGCCGGAAAACTGGTGCATACAGGATCGGATGGGAGCTCCGGTGTTGATCTCAACAGGGCAGGGGTTCCGCTTCTGGAAATTGTAACTGAGCCGGCCCTTCATTCAGCTTCAGATGCTGCTGCCTGTCTGATGGAAGTCCGCAAACTGGTCCGCTACCTTGGTGTCGGGGATGGCAATATGGAAGAGGGATCTTTCAGGTGTGATGCAAATATATCTGTGCGGAAAAATCCCTCGGAGCCATTGGGGAAAAAGGTGGAAATCAAAAACATGAATTCTTTCCGCCACGTACAGAAATCCATTGAGTTTGAGTACAACCGGCAGGTAAACCTTCTTGAAGCAGGGGAGGAGGTACAACCGGAAACAAGGATGTTTGATGCAGAAAAGGGGCAAACTTTCGCCCTTCGCCACAAAGAAAGTCTCAACGACTACCGGTATTTTCCCGATCCGGATCTGGCACCACTCGATCTAGAACAAAGCTTTATTGATGAAATCCAGGAAGGCATGCCTGCTTTGCCTTATGCGCTTTTTCACAAATACCACTCAGAGCTACATCTTCCGGAGGCAGATGCTTTTCAACTGACCGAAAGCCGGGAAACGGTTTTGTATTTCGAGGCCATGTTGCAAGCAGGACTTCCCCCGAAAGCTGCTGCCAACTGGATCAATACCCAGGTTCGCTCCTGGTTGAATGAACATGATTCAGACCTGTCCAGTTTTCCGGTTTCCCCGGCGGCCTTGTCGGAGCTCGTCCTATTGGTTCTGGATGGGAAGGTTTCACATTCCATGGCTGTTCAGACAGTATTCCCGGCCTTGATGGAAAATCCGGAGGCAGATCTTTCTGATCTTGTAAACAGCCTGCACGCCTGGGTTAGTGAAGATGCCTCTGGTTTGATGATGGAAATTGAAAAAGTCCTGAACGCTTTCCCCGAAAAAGTGGCTGATTACCGGAAAGGAAAGAAAAACCTGCTGGGCCTTTTTATGGGAGAAGTCCGAAAGAAGCTACCACAGGCCGACCCGAAAGTGATTGCCCAAACTTTGGAAAATGCACTAAAAGGTTGAGGGAAAAATCTTTTGATCAAAAACCGGAAATATTTCGAAAGGACTCCTGCTTCTTTCCCGGCAAAAATATCTTCCTGAAGGCATGAGTGGATCGATTCGGCTTACCGTAGTGATACCATGCTTTAACCATGGGGCTTATCTGGAAGAGGCATTAGCTTCTGTTCCGGAAGGGCCAACCACCGAAGTATTGGTGATAGATGATGGTTCAACGGATGAGGCCACGATTAAGGTAATCCGAAAGGTTGAAGATGCCGGGTACAAGGTGATCCGGCAAGCCAATAAAGGTGTGGCTTCGGCAAGAAATGCAGCCATTGCCCAGGCCCGTGGTACCTATATTCTGCCCCTCGATGCCGACAACCGATTGGTTCCAAGTGCCATCGTCTCCGCTTGCGCATGGCTCGACAAAAATCCGGAAATTGATGTGGTTTACGGAGACAAGCGCATTTTTGGGGAGGCCTCGGGCTATTCTGTCAACAGAGATTTTGATCCGGCTTTTCTTCTGTACCACCATCATATCGACACCTGTGCTTTGTTTCGGAAGTCGGCCTGGGAGAAGTCAGGAGGATATCCCGAAAACATGCCTTTTCCCACTTTGGAAGATTGGGGATTCTGGATCCGCTGTCTTCAAAACGGCATTCATTTTCAATATCAGGAAGGTTGTTTTTTCGAATACCGGCACCTGAAGTCCTCCAAACTCAGGCAATATCAGGGGCAAGACAAGGTTCGCCTTGCCCAGACTTTGTGGTTTCTGCCAGAAAAACAAAAAGCTCTGGATTTGCTCCGGCTTCAATGCGCCTTGGACGAAATGCAGGCCCGCAAGCTGCAGATTTCCTGGGAACTGGGAAGGATACACCATGCCTGGGCAGCTTCCGACTGGCCAGAAACCAAACGCGGAATAATTTCCCTGTTGAAAGGATTTTCATGGCTCAGGGTCATCACCACCGGCTTCAGGCTTTGGAGGGAAAAGCAGCACCTTTTGCAACGGAACCCTTATCAGTATGCGGGCAAGTATCGGAATGTGGTCTATCCTGATAATCTGACGGAGAAGGAATTTGTCCTGCTCAACTTTGAAAGGCAACGATGCCGGCACTACCTCGAATTCGGTGCCGGAGAGAGTACACGGAAAGCCTGTGCCGATGTCCAGCTAAAGGCCACCCGGGTTGTGGAATCAGATGCCAGGTTCTTTCATCAGGGACCGGGCGCTGATGTTGTAGTGCAAAAGTCAATAAGCGAAGGCCATTGCCGGGTTTTCCTGCCCGATCTGGGTCCGGTAAGAGACTGGGGCATTCCAACTGACAAAAGTTACCGATCCCGTTGGCCAACTTACAGCCGGGAGGTTTTTAAAGAACAAATACCCTTTGATCTGGTTTTTGTGGACGGCAGATTCAGGGTGGCTTGTGCTTTGGCCGCCTTATTGGAATTGAAAAATCCTTTCAGAGTGCTCATACACGATTTTCCAAACAGGCCACAATACCACATCTTACTTCCTTTTTTTGAGGTGGAAAACCAGGTTGGCCGTCTTGTGGTACTCCTGCCCAAACCGGGATTCAACAGATCTGAGGCTGAAAAGCTGTATCAGAAATATGCTGTGCTGCCCGAGGATAAAACCATAGCTTTTCGTTTGAGATATGGACTTTTAAAAAAGCTACAACGTATTTGGGCAAGATTCTGAATTTCAATCGAAAAAAATGAAATCCTTCCGGACATAATCTCCGGAACATAATGCTGTCCAGCTGAATTATTTTATTTTTGAAGCACCAAAACCTATCAGATGCGTCTTATTTTACTACTCTGGCTTTTGCCGGCAGGATTGGCTTTTGCTCAGCCAACAGATAATCCTTACCGGACCTTTTATCCCCAGGCTCCCCAGGATCACTGGACCGATTCAATCCGCTGGAACCAGGTCTGGAATATTCAGGATTTTCAGGATACCACCATGGTGGCCCGATACAACAAAGCCAGGGATTTTGTGGCACAGCAGGGTGGGGGCGTGTTGTTCTTCCCTGCCGGAACCTACACTTTCGAAAACAGCATTCAATTTGCCTCAGGTGTGGTCATCCGGGGCGAAACTCCCATCCAGACCCTTGCCAAAGACAGCCTTTTTGCACCTCCGACAAGATTTGTTTTTCCGGCCTATATTCCTTCAGATACCGGGTTGGGAACTCCCAACTCCACTGCTTTCAAATCCATCTCCTCTTTACCCAATACAAGCAATTCCGGCATGGTGTATGTGGATGTAAACCGGGCATCGGTAAGCCTTCGTTCTCAGACATTTATCACCGTCCAGACATCCCGGGGTTCAACATCGAGATCTGTAGAAACCAATAGAAATCTTATCCTTTTCGGAATCCGCAGCAACAACGTAGCTTCACCATACAATACGGTTCCCTCAACCAGACAATACAAGTGGCAAAGGTTTTCTTCACCATTTGCCTCCAATATCAGCATTTATGGATGGAAAAACGGATGCATTGCCAACTGCCGCATCAATGATTTTGAACGCAATGGGGTGCATCCTATTCCCAATTTGAGTTTTCCCCAACCCGGGTATCTGGCCGAACGGGTTGTGAGTGGTCAAACCCTGGTGGATACCATGCAGGGTCATCAGGCCATGTTCAACTACACCGACCACCACGGTATCAGTGTCAACCGGAAAGCCACCATTTCGAATGCTACACCAGAAGAAGAACCTGGTAATTTTTGTCCAGGGCTGGAAGTCCGCGACAACTGGATTTATAAAACCATGCGGGTGGGCATAATTTGCTCAGGACTAGGGATCGTACTCGACAACAATGAAATCCACGACAATCCGGGAAAACAAACCTGGCTTCATCCTCAGGGAATCCGTATTGCGAGCAACAATGCCGCCACCTACGAAAACCGGGGCATCGATTTTGGGGGATGGGATGTCAGGATTACCCGGAACGACATTCATGTATTTCGCCACAAGATTTACGAAGGACCCTATTATTCTGTGGATGGCGAAGGGATCCTTACCCAGGAATGTTGTGGCGGCACCGCTATCAACGGAGCCTACATAGCCCACAACAAAACCCACGATACCTACATCGGATTGTGGAAAGTCCGCAACGTGAACAATGTGGTGATCGACAGCAACGACATTGGCGAAGAATCTGTTATTGTAACTGCAAATGTTGGCGGTGGGGGAAATCAATTTGGATTATATACCATCCGAGACACCAAAATACGGGGAAACCGTTGTGCCTCCGTCATTACAGATGGCAACCGTGGCGGGCGAAATCTCCTCATCGAAGGCAATACCGGCCTGGGAACAGGTAAAATTGATGCGCCCTGCTTCGCCAGCATAACAGGAAACACCGGCTTCCCTACTATTCGGTATACTGCGGTAAAAGACACCAGCACCTGGGGCTTGTTTGCTACAGATCCATGTCTCCCGGATACAACCAGATTTCCGGAAGTCCAATTGGTTTCTCCTGCCGCAAACGATACCACCGTCACCAGTGGAAATCCGATTCCGATGGAAATACGATGGTCCGGAGGAAGGGTAGATTCAATATATTTTTATGAAAATACCCGTCGGATTGCCGGAGGGCTTCCTTCTCAAAACATTTGGAATCACCTTGCCGGCCCTTGCAATTCGGGCGTTCAGACACAGCTTTGGGCATCGGTTCGGGATACAGCCCGGCGCATGGAAACCAGGACCCGAATGGTTCGGTTGGCCATTCCTTGTATTACCAGTCTGAAATCTGAACTTCAGGCAGGTCCTGCAGCGCAACTGGTTTTGTTCCCTAATCCCGTTTCCGGTGAAGTTTTTTTCTCCCGGGCCCTCGATCAGGAGCTGGAGTTAACCGATGTCTTTGGCCAGAACCGCATTCGCATTCCAAAAGGCAAAACCAGTTGTTCTGTCGGATGTCTTCCACCAGGCATGTATTGGCTCCGTGATCCCGTAAGTCCAGGTTTTCAGGTGCAGAAATTGTTTATCCTGAACCATTAAATTATCTGATAAGCAAGTATTTGGGCGTGCCGGCTTCCTGCGTCGCCGTCGGGCCGTCCGCTTGTAGTCCTCGGCTCCTGTCGTCGCCTGTGGGCTACCGCTTCCGTCCCTCACGCAATCCTTTTTTGTATTGATCCGTTTCAAAACAAGAATCCTGAAAACCCTGATCAAAAGAATCCACCTGATTTATTTGTCTTCCCTTTGCCGCTTTTGATGCGAAAGATCCGGATCCCTTTTGGTTTCAATCAACGAAGGGTTAGGTCCCATTTTTTGCAAAAAAATCTCCACTTCCTTTCTGATTTCATCCACCCTTTGTTTTTCCTTTTCAAAGAGATTCACCATTTCTCCCGGGTCATTTTTCAGATTAAACAAAAGCGTATCATGGGCCGCCATCTCCTGCCGGTACCAGGATTTTGGATTGCCTGAATAAGGCATAAATAACTTCCAATCTCCGGATCGGTAAGCCTGTAGTTTTCCCTGAGAGAAATAAGCCAGACTGCGCTTTGTCTCTGCTTCATTTTGCAGGAGCTGCTTTTTCATCGAGCCTCCACGAATCCGTGGCCATTCTCCCAGGTTTTTTCCGGCCAGATCCAGGAAAGTCGGGAAAAAATCCAGTTGAGAACTCACAGAAGGGTTGATTTTCCCCTCCGGGATTTTTGCTTTCCATCGGGCAATAAGCGGAACCCGCATTCCCCCTTCAGTGGCAAATTGTTTTCCACCTTTCAATGGTCCGGCCGAGCCACCATCCTTTCCAAAAACCAGCCAGGGACCATTGTCTGAAGTAAACAACAACAGTGTGTTTTCGCTCAGGCCCAAAGAGTCTATTAATTGAATCAACTTTCCTGCACTCCAATCCAGCTCCTCCACACAATCGCCATACAATCCGCCCTTCGATTTGCCCGCAAAACCTTCTGAAGCATGAAGCGGAACATGGGGCATTGTGTAAGCTACCATCAGAAAAAATGGCTTTTCGGCATGTTTTTTTATGAAGTTGCCAGCCTCCGCTGTGAAAACCTGGGTGCTGTATTTCTGATCTACCTTATCAGATAAGGGTTCTGAATCACGCATGTAAATCAGTCCGGCCATATCATTGCTGTAGGGAACCCCAAAATAAGAATCGAAGCCCTGTGATGTAGGCAGATAAGGGGCATGATGACCCAAATGCCACTTGCCAATCAGGCCACTTACATATCCTGAAGATTTCAGAGCTTCGGGAATAAGCGTTTCTGTGGGAGGCAGCCCGGTCCAGCTTTCAGGAAAAAACACCTGCTGAATACCCATTTGAATGGGATATCGCCCCGTCAACAGACCAGCCCTGGAAGGACTGCAAATGGGCGCCGGTGCATAAAAGTCGGTAAACCGCATTCCTTCCGAAGCCATTTTGTCCAGATTTGGCGTTTGAATGAGTTTGTTGCCATAACAACTCAGGTCTCCGTAACCCAGGTCGTCGGCATAGAGCAAAACAATGTTTGGTTTTTTGGCTTCTTCGGTTTTTTGCCCAAAGATTGGGTTTCCCGGAAAATACAAAGCAAATCCCAGTGAAAGCAGAATGGTGTTCAGTTTAAGGTTCATTGTCTGACAATCTGCTTTTTTCATGGAACAATTCTGTTTTCATTTTTTCAAGTGTTGGTTTCCACTCCGGCAGATCTGCCAGATTGTTTTTCTCTCCCGGATCCGTCTTTAGGTTGTACAGTTCCCATCGTTGTAAATCAGGGAAATAAATAATCTTATTTTCGGTGGTCCTTATACCGTAATGCGGTCTTACCTGGTGGGGCTGGGGGTACTCGTAGTACCTGTAATAAATAGCTTCCCGGGGTTTTGCCTTGCCCCCGGTAATTTCTTTCCAAAAACTCAATCCTTGCATGGCTTCCGGAACCGGAAGTTGTGCGGCTTCAAGCAGGGTAGGGGTAATGTCTAAGTTTTGAACCATTCGGGAACAGATTTGCCCTTTTGCCACTTTTCCGGGAAACCGAAGCAGCAAGGGGGTCCTCATGGAAGTTTCATACATCCAACGCTTATCAAACCAGCCCTTGTCTCCAAGCCAGAATCCCTGATCTGAAGTGTAAATTACCAGGGTGTTTTCACTTAAATGAAGGCTATCGAGCAAGTTCAGCATCTTCCCGATTTCACGGTCCAGATCTTCAACACAAGACAAATAGTCCCGCAAATACCATTGGTATTTCCAAATGTCTAATGCCTTCCCAGTGGGGAGTTTCGAAGCAAAATCCTCAGCCCTTTGCTGCATCAGTTTCTGCCAAAACTGCTTTTCAGATGATTTCATCCTTTTTATTTCATTCCAGACATAACCCGAATCATGTGGGAGATCCCAGCCCTTAATTTTCAAGCCTCTCGATACAGCCCGGTCAATTTTCAGGTCCCCCGTCGGCAACATATGCCGCCCGATTTCCATTGTCTGTTCTGCCGCCGGACCTGTGTAAATCTGGTCAAAATCCTGGGGTAAAGGGAAATTTTGATTGTCGCGGCTATGGGCCAGATCTAAAGGCGGCATCCAGTTCCGATGTGGTGATTTGTGCTGGACCATTAGAAAAAAAGGCTTTTTCATTTCTGCATTGTGGTGCACAAGCCATTTTTTTGCCTTTGCAGTAATAAGGGTTGAGACATACCCTGAATCTGTTTTTTTGCCCTGCGATGTCAGAAATATGGGATTGTAATACTGCCCCTGGCCTTGCAAAATCTCCCAATGGTCAAATCCTGTCGGATCTGAAACCAGGTGCCATTTGCCAAAAAGAGCGGTATGGTAGCCAGCCTCCCGGAAATATTTGGGTAAGGTGGCCTGGCTTCCATCAAAGGCTCTTCCGTTGTCTTTCTGGCCGTTTATGTGGCTGTGTTTTCCTGTCAGCAATACGGCCCGGCTTGGTGCACAAATGCTGTTGGTCACAAAGGATTGAGCGAAAAGCACTCCATCCCGGGCAATTTTATCCAGATTTGGCGTGCTTATCAGGCCCTTCTGATAGGCACTGATGGCCCTTTGGTCGTGGTCGTCGGATAGCAAAACCAGGATGTTAACAGGTTGCCCCAAACCCTGAGAAGGTAGCCACAACAAGGCAGAAAGCCATAAATACAGCAGAAAAGATATCCGGATGTGCGAACCGTTTGGGTTGGGATACATGCTTTTGGTGTAAAAACCGAAAACTGGTATTTGAAGCTGGGTTTGTCAAATCCAAAATTAGCCATACCATATCCAGCAATCCCTAAACACAAAAAAATGCAAATTGCCGTCCGATGTTGGTTTTCGCCCTGGTCTGGTTTTGTCTTTCGGAAATCCTTGTCGTAGATCCTCCGGCAAGGAAAGGGATGGTATGCTTCCCCGCCCAAACGGTTCAGATCGGCCAGAACCATGTCCTTCATCCTTCCGAAAGCCCGGCCCACTGGCGGAAACTACCTGCCTATTGCCTGGATTCACATCTGGTTTCGGTGGGCGATTTCCGCAGATTTGTGGAGGTTACGGGGTTTAAAACACAGGCCGAAGAATTTGGGAATTCCGGGGTCTTCGATTTTCTATCCGGAACATGGACTATGGTGGATTCTGCCTGTTGGAACTTTCCACGCGGCCCCAGACATCACCGTGCACCTGAAAAACATCCGGTAACCCAGATTAGCTGGAACGATGCCCGGGCCTACTGCAAATGGAAAGGGAAACGGCTCCCGGCAGAAGCGGAGTGGGAGGCGGCAGCCCGGTTTGGGCATCCGGACTGGAAGTATAGCTGGGGCCCCCACTTCCGTATGAAAGCCAATGTTTGGACCGGTCGTTTTCCCGATACCAATACATTGGAGGATGGCTTTGAAACCACTTCCCCTGTTGGTTTTTTTGGTCCAAACCCCTCTGGTTTAACCGATATGGGTGGCAACGTATGGCAGTGGTGTGACGACGAATTTGCACCCTATCCTGGCCTTGAAGGCCGGCTCGATTCCGAACCGGGAGAGAAAGTTCTTCGCGGTGGGTCCTTTTTATGCGACAGCACTGTCTGTCATGGCTTTAGGGTTAGTGCCAGAAGCCATTCCAGTCCCGAAACCGGCCTGATGCATGTAGGATTCCGGTGTGCATGCGATGGAAATAAATAAGCTGAAATTCAGGATGTACTTGTGGCTTGCATCGCTTTGGCCTTTTGCGGTTGAGATGCCCTTAATTGAAACCTGAAATCCATAAAGTGGAAAATCAAGTTTGGCAGGAAAAAAAAAGAGGCTGTTAAAGCCTCTGGTTCTGAACAGATCAGTTTAAACTGTTCTTCTTTGATTGTCGATGCTCGTAAAATCAGGAATCCATATCCCAGAAAATAAATGCTCTGGGTTCATCCATAATTTCCCTGCCAGCAAGAAAATGTTCTTCCATCCTTTTAATTTCGGTTTGCTGGTTACTTGTGAGCTCCTCGCTGTGGTACAGGATTCCGGTATCCATATGAAACTGGTAATCATCAAAGGCCTGAATGAGGGCGCTGGAAATGGTTTTCTTCCTGTAGTTGTTCCAAGCCTTTCTGACGGCGGTCCTCCAGTCTTCATTGGCCTCAATTGGGATAATATCTTCAATCTTTTCAAGCCGGACCAGAATGGTGGAAAAAGATTCTATTCCATCGTCCTCGTCTTCTTCGCCAAAAATATTGTGGTAACTTCTGTAGTTTCGGTAGCATTCCAAAACTTCCCGGCTTTCAAATTTCTGAATGAAAGACTCTAAAAACCAGATTTTGTCAGAAGGCAGGATTTTGAAATTTTCTATGGGCTCTTCCGGGGGTAGTCCTTGTGCTGCCCTCAATGCCTGTTTTTGTTCCTCTTTCCTTCTATGATAAGCACCGAAGTATTTCTGGTAGATGGCCCCGCGGTTATCAGGCAAAACATTCAGGTCTCCGGCATTTGTATTCAATTCATGGAACAGACTATAGGTTCCGCTCATCAGAGAACTCTTCTTGTCTTCGATAAACAAAGGAATTCTGAAATTGGTACTTTCATGCTTAAACTGAAACTCCAGGTCATAACCTTCGTGCTGTGCCACGTAAGCGAGAAGTAAATCCAGGTCTTCCCTGGTAATCGGGGGGATGTATTCCAGAGAAAAAACTTCTGGCAATTTGCGCATAAAGTCAAAAGGGGAATGTATACCCGGAAGTTTAAGTGAGCCGGCTCCCCATTCTTTCCTTAGATCAAGCAGTTTCTTTTTTTGCACACATGAAAAGGCATTTCTGGATAAATCCTGCCATGCCAGTTCCTTTTGAATTTGCTTTGCCTTGAATTTGTCCTGAGCTTCAAGCCACAAACTTTTTTGCGCAGCATATCCTTGCAAAAAGCTGTCGTGAAAAAGGTGATAGTAAGGCTTCAGAAACTCCTTGATTTCAGGATCGTTCTTGATTTTTTCATACGTTTCAATGCGTATGGCCTCCAGTTTTTTCCTTAAGGCTGCTTCTTCGGCATGAGTGGCATCCAAATCTTTCTCAAACGAAAATGGATCTGTTTTCTCTTCCATGGTAAATGTATTTTGTTTATTGAATATTTGAGCGACAAAAGCTACGAACAAATTTATTTTACAAATGGTTGGAAACAGATCCTGATTTCTTCAAAATTTTATCCTGGGTATTTATGTCCTAGAACCCGCGTTTGCCGGAGTAGATTTTCAGATTTGATTGTGAAATAAGCCAGGCCGGAAAGGGCTTTATGATTATCCTTCCTGAAAGCTTCTAAAGGTAAGAATGTAATAACCTTCAATTATCCAGATATTCCTGGATTCCCATTCAGAACGGACAACTGGAGGTTCAGGCAAAAAAAGTCCCCCCCCCCCAAGCCAAGATTGGTCTTTGCCTGTTTTGCTTTCAGACCCTAAGTTTTTCCTTTCTTTGCCGCCAGCATCATCAAAATGAAAAACCAAATTCTAATACTGTGCCTGTTCACAGGACTGTTCAGCTTTCAGGCCATGGGCCAGGATTGTACATTTGCCAAACAAGGAAAAGATCCCAACAACGGCGAACCTTTTAAGGAATCCAGAAATGTATTGGGTAAAAACCTCAGTTTTCAGTTGCGCAAGGACGGTACCAGCAAACTGAGTTGCTTCCTGGATCTGGTCATCGTAGGTAGCATGACCTACACCATTGGACCAAAAGATACCCTTTACCTCAAGCTGGAAAACTACGAAATGCTTAAACTGGTTCCCGAAAAGGAATGCGCACCCAAAAAGATTTCCAATATGAACGGGGTCGTTTCCAAATATGTACCCTATTACCGGATCACAAGAGAAATCCTGGAGAAGCTTGCAGTAAGTCCTGTTGCCCAGTTTCGGGTCAGTTTTGACAAAGTCATTGAGGGAACGCCGAAAAAGCCGGAAG
>JBIPNA010000417.1:0-3098 GCA_044375665.1 Catalimonadaceae bacterium | reverse complement strand
GTCCTCCCTTTAACCTCCCCAAGATGCGATTTTAAGATAACATTGTTCAAACCCAATACCGGGCCTGGTCCCTGCATGATGAATTTGGTGACCAGGTGGGTCTGAAAAATATGGCTTTTGTTTTCTGCCTTCATCAAAAATCCTGGGAATTTTCTGATCACACTGTTTCAGGGTTTTACGAAAATTCGACTCCTACCTTGATCAGGCTGATGGCTTCCTTAGACAAAAACCATTGCTGACCATGCAGGGATCAATCCTGAAAAACAATGGAGCCTTTTAAAAATCAGTTTTAATCGTTTGGCCTCCTTTGATCTCAATGGCAGGCAGCGACTTTATAATATTTGAAGGTTGGTCTTAAAATAGCCTTGAAATGGCAAAACCAAATCGAAGCAATTTGGGCTCCAGTCCGGAAGTGGTATATGGCAAAACCATTACTTCATTGAGACCCTGACTATTTCCCGCCATAACCTGAAAGACGTGTGCTCCGGTTTCAATGGATAACCCAAATGAAGCAGCATTGTAATAGAGCGACTTGTCGCGGACATAGGGCGTAAGCCTGATTCCATATTCTCCGAACAGGGATAGATTTTTGCTTATTTTCCAGCGGAGCAGAATGGGAAGACAAAACATATCGTTTTTATCAGACAAATTCTCGACCAGGTTAAAGTGAATAAATGTAGGACTAATTTGAGCCGAAAACTTTGGGTGGAACTTCCTGGAAATCAACAACTGGTGCATATAAACCAGTCGACTGGAGAAATACTGGTAGATAGGATACCCATTGGGTCCGGCCTGATTGGGCCCCGAAAAGATGTTGATGGTTGAAATCCAGGCCATTGATATCCACTTACCCTTATTCTGATCCAAAAATCTATACTTAAAAAATCCATCTATGAGCCTTCGGGAAGAAGAACGTCCGATTCCGATTGCAAGCTTATCTGACAGGCTGTAATCAAATCCCAGGCGGATATTGGCAGGGCCGTCTACTCCGAAAAGGTTGTCAAAACCACTGTTTAAACTGGCAAACCGGTGTGCGATTCTGAATTCAAGGCTGCCTTTGGGCTGCATGTCCACAGTTTGATAATTTCCCAGTCGGGTGGCACCAAAATGCCCGTCGGCATTTGTTTGCCGGGACCAGGGTTTTGAGCTGTCGGCAGGCATGGCCGGAAGCAAGTTTCCGCCACTTAGAAAAAGGCAGGAAATAAGGACGATCAATCGGGCAATCATCGGGATTAGCGGGGAAAAGAATCCAACATCCATTTTTCCAATTTCCGGGTTTCGCAACTGCGCATCGGTCCGTCCGGAGGCATGGCAGAATATCCACCTTCGCGGCGGATGCTGGGCAATAATGCCCCTGACTCAGTTGCCGCTTTCAACTTTTCATAGCTGCTGAGGTCCACACCGCCCTTGGGGTTAGTGCTGGAATGACATGACAAACAATTGCCCTGAACAATGCTCTGAACTGAAGCTGCGTAAGTGGCGCTAAAGGTAGAGTCGCACACATCCGCAGGATTAGGCTGAAGTGCATTTTGTTTGTCGTAGTAGCAGGAGTTGGCCATAAGGCCTAGTGCCAGCACAATGGTCAGGATCCAAATGGAATCAGTTGTTCGGTGCACCATTTTGGATCCAGATATAAATTATTTGCAGTTGTGTTTCGGACAAGGCTGGCTTTTCGGGCGGAGGCATGGCCTGAATTGCGTTTAAAGCTGTGATACTGGAATAGAGTTTGCTGGAAAATGGTTTTCCCGGTTTGACATTTCTGCGGACATTGTCATACCCAAGGAGTGAAAACTCTTCACCTCCGTTGTGGCAGCCTGAATAGGCACAATTGGCATTAATGATTGGCTCAACTTGGGTTGCAAAAGAAACCTGGGGCAGGTTTTCTTTTTTGGGTTCGTGCCGGCATCCGGATCCCCAAAACAAGAGGAGGCAAAAAACCGCAATGCAAAGGCAGATTTTCATGAAAAATGGTATGGGTGGTAAAGGTAGAAAAAAGGATTTCAAAACTGCTTTGAATGTCTTTGTCAGAATGCTTTCAGTAAGACGATGAATTTCCGGGCCGACCATTCCTAAAAAAACAGGAAAAGTGCTTTTATGGGGGACCTGGAGCAAACAAAAAAACCGCAAGGCTGGGAAGCAAATGCGAGACCCTGTACTGACAAGGGTGAACTACAATTTATAGGAACCTGCTAAGGAGTTGTCCTTTTGGGGTGGTTCAGCCCGATACGGTTTTGGGCCGCCTCACGGTCGAGCTGGTCTTCTGAGTGGGCAATCACCAGGGTAGCCACACCGTTGCCGATGAGGTTGGTAATGGCCCGGGCTTCACTCATAAACTTATCTACGCCAAGTAAAAATGCCAGTCCTTCGAGGGGAATGGTGTGCATAGAGGCCAACGTGGAGGCCAGGACAATAAATCCGGAACCGGTTACTCCGGCAGCGCCTTTGGATGTAAGCATCAGGATGCCAACCAGCAAGGCCAGTTCGCCGGTACTAAGGGGCACCTGATACAGTTGGGCCAGAAAAATTGCGGCCATGGACAAATAAATGGAAGTGCCATCCAGATTGAAGGAGTAGCCTGTAGGAATAACAAGGCCGACCACCGATTTTTCGCAACCAAGTTTCTCCAGCTTGTAAATAAGACCCGGCATGGCGGTTTCTGAGGAAGAGGTGCCCAATACCAGAAGGATTTCTTCTTCTATATAGGCAATAAACCGGAGAATGCTGAGTTTGTAGTATCTGAGTATAGACCCAAGCACAAGCAACACAAACAGGGCCATGGTCAGATAAACGCAGCCCATAAGCTTGGCAAGGGGCAGAATAGAGGCCAGACCGAATTTTCCTACAGTGAAAGCCATGCCCCCAAAAGCGCCGACCGGGGCCAGAAACATCACATACTTCAGGGCCTTGAAAACGTATCCGGAGGCCCACTCCAGTTTTTGTATGATCTTATCCCGACCTGAAAGGAAAGTTATTCCAATGCCGACTGCTACCGCGACGAGGAGGATTTGAAGTGTGGTATTTGTTTGCAGGAATTTCCACCAGCTAAATGCTTCGCCTGCCCTGCTGGTGTACTTCGTTGGATCCTGCATGGTCAGTCC
>JBIPNA010000080.1:0-11818 GCA_044375665.1 Catalimonadaceae bacterium | reverse complement strand
CATTCAAAGCGAGTTTAATTTACCACAACAAGTTGACGTCAACCTTGATGTATTTCCTGCAAATGCCGGGAAAATCAACATCAGCACAATTACTCCCAATTCATATCCTTGGATCGGTATTTACTTCGATGGAGTTCCTATAAAAATAGAAGCAGAAGCAATGCCGGGTTATCAATTTTCTCATTGGGAGGCAAATGGATTGATTGCAGACACCTTAAATGCCGTCTTTTTGGACACGCTTCAAACAGATAGCATATCTTTCAAAGCACATTTTATTTCAACGGTGGGAATCAACGAATTGACTTCACAATCAATTTTAGTTTATCCGAATCCAACTTCAGACAAGATATTCATTAAACATGTAAATTCTTCAGAGATATTAGATAAGCTAATTATTGTTGATGCGATAGGTAGAAAATACAATATACCCTTTTCTGCATCTAAAAACGGAGAATATGTAGTTGACGTATCAGGATTTACGAGTGGTTACTACATAATTAACTTCATTTCAAAAAATGACAGAATGTTTAAATCGCCATTTATGAAGCAATGAGTCGAAATTGCACTGTGTATAACAGCACCTACAAGAAATTGGCGGTTCCGTGGTTAAATGAAGTTTTGTGCTTCGTATCAAGTTCAGTGGTGGCAGACAGTTTTCGACTCCGAAATCGCCAACTTCTTGTAGCTGCAAAACGTTAGCTGTCAGCTTAAAACTACATAAAAATCTAAATCAACATTCACAAAAGACATATAATATATGGCGAAAATTAAATTACAACGTACCAGCGAAAATAAAAACCGATTAAGAGATTATCAAATCTATATTGATGGACAGAAAATCGGAACAATTGCTAATGGTGAAACAAAAGAATTTGAAACAAATAACGGGCAACATTCATTAGTCGCCAAAATAGACTGGTCTAGTAGCCCGGAATTAATATTAAACTTTTAAAACTCACAAACTAAACATTTAAAAGTAGGAGTTGCTAAAAATGGAAATTTGATAATGCCAATTGGACTTATTCTTTTAGGGATAGGTTGTGTTCTAAACCCTTTTTTTGACAATAAATGGTCAATGTTTATTGTCCTGCATTTTTTAGTTCTATTTGCATACTATCTTACGTTAGGTAGAAAAAAATATTTGACATTAACAGAGTTAAACTAAACGAAAGCCATAAACTGAATTTTACGGAGAAAATTAAAAAACTTAAACGGAAATAAACTGATACAAACGGGATTAAATCATAAAACAAAAATAGTGTTAGAAAGCAGAATATATAGTACTGAAAATTGACGATTATTTAAACTGATAACGTAGAAAAAACATAACAAATTAAGATAACGAATTGAATTAACAGAAATACAAAAGCCGAACAGCTAATATTGGCTATGCATCAGTGTGGCTTTTGTACCAGGCTGAACATTTGTAATTTATATTAGCTTTTGAACTAAATTTCAACTTTAGTGCTTTCTATTCCACACCGACCGCAAAGCCAAAAAACGTGTGCGACTTGAATCACCTCTTCTGAGGTGAATGCTCTCTTAAAGATGGAAGACTTTGAAAACCAACTACAACGAAAGCCGGAGCCGGGTGAACTGGCAAAGGAATCGGCAGTTGAAAGTCAAAGACAGACCTTCCGGAGACGGCATCCAGATGCTGTTTCAAACCACCTTTTGCTGCATCGTATGGAAACATCGGTGTGGTGAGCCCTGCCAGACTGCGTCAGCAGGTAGGGAAAAGGAAAAACGGGAACTAGATTCCTGTAGGTCTGCTATGAAAAGTGTAATGAAAATGAATCCATGATGAAGCTTCGTAATCTGAACAGCGTAAAAAAAATGTACTAAATGTACATTTTTAGCTGTGAACCGAAGCCTCCCGGCTGAGGAAACCCTCCTTGTGATAAGTGTGGCAGCAAGCTGGCTACCGGCCACACCGCATCCGGGGTTAAGTGGAGCAGATTTCATAGCAGGCTATAAGAGGGAACAAGTGAACTCGCTTTCGTTGGGCAAAATGGAGACAGGAAACCCAGATACAAGGTTGGTATCAGAAAGCGGGGGCAGACCAGGTCGTAGTAGTGATGAAACTTTTGTAATGAGAGTGGAGCGAAGGTCCTGGCTTGTTGGGGTTTTAAACAGACGACAACCAGAAGTAATTTTAGGATGACCGACTACTTTGAAACCAAATCGCAACCCATTTCCAATTTATTGGAGATGGATACATCCATAGAGTAGTTTTACTACTTTGCGACCATCAACAAGACGTGTCCGCCTCCGGAGGAAGAGCTGTATAAAGGCAGACTTTCACGTACGGTTCGGTGGGACGTGTCCGCCTTAGGCGGAAGGTGGGGGTGAAATTCCCCTGCGTGACCCGATTATGCGCCAGCTTAAAAAACGCAGGGCGACAGTATACCGACCTGACCAGAGACAAAAATTATTAACGTAAAAACAAACAAAATGAACATTTTAAAAATAAATAACGGAAAAGTAGAACTTCGCAAAGACAGCGGTTCTTTAATCAGGACAATTGGCAATGGTGATGCAGTTAATGCAGACATCAACAATGACGGATCACTAATTTTGGTAACAACAAATAAGGGTAAAGTCGAATTACGCAAAGACAGCGGTTCTTTGATAAGGTCAATTGGTAACGGAGATGCAACAAACGCTAAATTTAGTGGAAGCGACATTCTTGTAACAACATCAAAAGGTAAGACTGAAGTAAGAAAAGAAAGCGGCTCACTTATCAGAACAATCTAAATGAATGTGGCGCTTAGCCCCACATTTTTTAAATCTCAAAAAAATTTTGTCAAGCGGATTTGTAAATTCAATAACAACAAAGGAAGCAATTGATAAAAATGTTGCCAGAACCTATTTATTACCTGCCATTCAAAGAAAGTTTGTTTTGAGTAGCGACCAAATTGAAATTCTCCGCCTGAGTAAGTGTCCCACTCATCAATACTACTTTTTCCTTTACTTGCATTAGGATACCCGCTGTCCGCCATGTTAGCAAAGCGCATGTCCGGACGATAGATTATGCGGATTCGCAATTTTCTAATGGCGCCAAAGCGGATATTAAACAGCCTTTTTTGGCTTGGAATTAGCGGTTAAAAGATTCAATTGAAGTAAAACGCCATTTTTACCTTTTGTGAAAACATCATTATTCAAAACTTTGATGTCTTTTAAGTCCGCTGCTTGTGTTGGAGTTGTCCACCGTCCAGCTTTGCCCTTCATCGTTGCTATACATATTCAAACCTGACTGGTCTCAAATCCAAAGTGTGCTGTCTGTTTTCCAGTCTGCCTCTATACGGTTGTGTTTAAGCATCCAATTTATATCTCAAAAAACACCCTGAACCAAACTTAACTGAGGAATGAGACTTCCGGGAGTTTACTGGTTTCTCTTGTACTAATTTTTTGCAAAGTTATGTGCTTTAAAATTGGTGTAAGCCATCTCCTTACATAACTTCTGGTTTTTTACTTTTCACCCTCCACTTTAAATTTTTTTACTTTTTTTGTTCACGTTTCGAAAAGGGCGGGTGTCATACAGTCAAATCCTTTTACCGATTACGCTTATGATACCATCTACAATCCGTTTTCTGATCAGCTGCCTGGCATGCATGGTCATTGGTATTGCCCAGCAACCGCTGCAGGCTCAAACTCTGGGAGGCATTCCGGATCCTACTTTTAATGTGGGCGATTCCGGGCTGGCCGTTGTTCAGCTGAATGTCAGTAATCAGCAGTTTTACCCTGGGCCGAATGCCGGGGTGTTTGTTTCTGCTTACCAAAGATACCGGTTGGCTGCGACCGCTAAATATCAGCTCACTAAGTACAACGATTATTATGACAAGGAGGGTGTTCCCAATACTTATTCTCCAAACAACGAAGCGGGTCGCATCGGTGAAGTATTGGAAGTCGGTTATCGCAACTATTACAAAGTATCCAGTTGGTTTTCCGGAAACAATCCTTTGGGAGTTGATTCACTTATGATTACACGATTGGTGGTTGATAAACCCAAGACCAATCCTTTGCAAAACAAGTTTTCTTTTTTCAAACCACTAAAAGGCGATTACAAAACCGGTGCAGTACAGACGACTCCCAGTCGGCTTGTATTTTGGCTGACACATCATCCAACTGATACAGCGGGGGCTCAGTTGCATACGCAAACCTATCTCCGGTCGCTCGATACCAGTGGCGCACCGTTACCGGCAACCGTTACGATTCCGAATTTCAGGGCGGTGAAGGCCAGTTATTTACAGGGTAAAATTTATTTCCTTGGTTTTGATCTTAATTCGATACCAGCGCCTACTACCAAAATTGTAGTGGTAGATGCCACAACGCTGAATATTCTTCCGGAGACGTTTCCGGGTTTAGGTGCCTATCTAATCACTGGAAATGTGCAGGTTTTCAAGGTTTTGAATGATGGCAAAATGATGGTAGCAGGAAACTTATTAAATGTGGAAATAGTTCTACGTTTGAATGCTGACGGATCATCGGACAACACATTTTCTCTTTCACCATTTGCCGGAAACCGGACCAAATGGGTGATCGACGAAACCAACACCATCCGTTGCGGAACCATTCGCCAGAATGGTTTGAACCTGGAAGCTGCTATGGCAGTGGTTCAGCCAAATGGAGGATTCGTAACCTCAAGGCACACCATTTCTTCTGAATATGGTTTAGGTCAGTGCTTGATGTATCATCCGGACTACAATGCTTTTTTGTTTGAAAGCTCTCCCATCAGACCCACTTTATTATACCAATGGAATGTAGTTGATGGAGTTTATCCGGACACTTTGTACGGATCCAGATACCGGTATTATGTAGGCTTTAATGGAGTCCAGTGGCCTTTGGTTAACCATGATGGTGCTGCAATGTTTGGCGAGAAAACCAAGATTGATGTCAATCCCACCATCAGCAACCGCTTTCTCGCTTATGGAGATTTTACCCAGGTAAACCGTAGAATGATGCCGGGTCTGGCAATGATGAAAGCAGATGGTCAACTGGATACGACGTTTCGTTCTGTTATGCGTCTGCCCAATGATTCATTGAAATACTATATTTTCTATGGTAGGCATAATGCTCATCTAACAAATTCAGGAAAGGTGATATTGAGCTTTCCGGCTGACAGAAGCTTGAGTAACATCTACGGTGGACAACAACTTTCCTGGAAAGATACGCTTCGAAGATTAAACCCGGATGGTACCAAAGATTTGTCTTATGGTTCGCCCTGGTACCACGGTACTTTGGAAAGAGGAAAAGATGGGAAATATTATTCATTCCGTTTTTATGAAAACGGAATTCCGACTCCGGGTCCTTCACTCGGGCCATTTACTACAGTAAAGTTGCTGGTGTTGGATGAAGAAGGAAATTTTGTGGAAGAGCGTGGGTCTTTTCTATCAAACGGACTGTTTCCTGATACAACAGAAAGTGGAGGTCCGTACTACAATGGAAGAAACCGCAGTTATTTCTGCCAGGATGAAGCCGGTGGTGTTTGGGTATCCGTTCAACTCCCTGTATTGGCATCAGGAGCATGGAAAAACCGTCAGTATTTTGTTCGTTTCGACCCAAATGGCAGCACAAGGGTGATTTATCCCCCCTTTGTTTGTCGTACTGTGCCTCTCAAAATAGAGATTTTGCCTGGTAAAAGAATGCGTTGGACAGGCGCTTTCGCAATGGCTGATACCACTGAGTTTGGAAAAGTGGTGAATGTGTTGGAAACCGACAGCACAGGGAACCTTGATCTTGCCTTTACTCCGAAGATATTCTTTGTACCAGATGCGTATGGAGGCAGATCGAAATACTATGCTGCTCCGGCGAAATACACGCCAGATGGTAAAATTCTGACTTTTCTTAATTTCAATAATACTCCCATTGGCGACATCCTAATTCGTTTACAAGCGTCTGGGAAACAGGATAACAGCTTTATGCCTATTCGAGTATCCCTTTTTAGCATTAACAGTTCACTGGGCATTTTGGGCGATCGTCTTCTGTTGGGGGTTGTGAATTTCAATTTGGCGGGATACCAGTACACACCACGGATTTCTTTCGTTGTAAATTCCTTCAAAAACGGAATTCACGCCTTTGGTCTTAAATCTACACCAGCCAATACTGGCTATATTCAGGGTCGTGTTACACAGGTTGTTTCTCCGGCAACCGGTTGCAATCCAACGGTTCCGCAGAAATCGGTGAATGGAATGATGATCCGGTCGGCGCCCAGCAACCGTATCGCATTAACCGATACCGGTGGTTACTATTCAATTCCGGTGCTGATCGGGAGCCATACCGTCAACCAAACCATTGAGAATAATTTCCTTCAACGGCAGGTTTGTCCGGTTCCGCCAACAATGGCCCATACAGCTTCGATTCCGTCCGCTGGTTCTGCATCTCTGGGCAATGATTTCATCAACCAATCCTACGATTGTCCCCGTCTGGATCTGAAAGTTCTGGATCCGAGATTCAGACTTTGTTCACGAACCAGCTTTCAGATTCAATACAAGAACGATGGTGTGGCCCCACAGCCGAATGCCAGAATCCGGGTAAATCTTCCGGAAGAAATCCGGATTCTAAGTGCCAGCAGGCCTTATTTAAAAGATGTAGATTCTTCATATGTGTTCGATCTGGGAACTTTGCAACCGGGTCAATATGGAACCATAACAACTGTAGATACCATCGCCTGCCCGGCCCAGCCGGATTCTTTGGCAAGAGGCTGTTTTTCAGCCAGAATTGAGCCGCTTTCACTTTGCGCCAACATCGATCCAGCCAGTATTTTATGGGATGGTGCCTGGTTGGATGCTGTAGCCAGATACAATCCAGCAAGCAATAAAGTTCGGGTAGTGGTCTATAACAAAGGTGCGAATATGGCCGATTCAACCGTGATGAAATTGACTGGCCCGGGTTTGATTTATAAAGATGGTAAAATCAAATTGGCTGCAGGTGATAGCCTGGTAACGCTTTGCGAACCTGCCATTCAAGGATCCATTCAACTCCAATTGGCGCAACCTGCTTCCTGTCCTTTGGGATCAAACTCAAGTCTTAATCATTCCGGTAGAGGCAGCGCCAGATCATTTCTAAACTTTGGGTCTGGTCTTTTGGAAACCTATACCGTGCAGGCTTGTCCAACATGGCGGTTTAGCTATGATCCGAATGAAAAACTGGTGGAGCCATCAGGTGATATCGAACCCGGAACCGATCTGGATTACACCATCCACTTTGAAAACTACGGAAATGATACCGCTTATGCTGTAACGGTTGTAGATTCACTTCCGGCCGGACTGGATGTAACCACATTCAGACCAGGTGCCAGCAGTGATAAATATGAATTGGAAATGGGCGGAGATGTGAATCAGCCTATCGTTTACTTCCACTTCAGAGAGATCAAGCTGACTGGAAAGAAACAGGATTCCATCCGTAGTAAAGGTCAGGTAAGTTTCAAAATCCGCTCCAAAGACAATGTGGTCAGAGGAACTAAAATTTCGAACCGTGCCCACATTTACTTCGACCGGAATGCAGCCGTAATCACTGAATATGTGCATTCACCAATTGCAACACTTGGGGTTGTTTCTGGAAATGAAAACATCCTTCATTCCAATAACCGAATGATTCTGGCACCAAATCCGGCAAGTGGAACCGTCAAAATCTGGTTCACCAACTCCAGAGCGACGGTGCAGAATCCAGTACCGGTGCAGATTATAAGTCTGGATGGAAGAGAAGTGAAACAGATTTCGTACACAGGCATCCAAACCGAAGTAAGCGGACTTCATACAGGTGTGTACATTGTACAATCGGCTGGCAGCAAGCCACAGAAACTGATCATCGTTCGATAAGGTTCATCCATAACGATTCTTAAAATCAGTATGAAAACCATGTCATGCAAGGACGGAGTCGTTCAAAACCAAAAGGAAAACCAGAGCCTGTTCCGGGCTTTGGTTGCCCTTCTGGGATTTGCAATGGCAGCCTGTTCCTCCCTTGATAAAAATCCTGTGAAGCCGGTTGATATTTTCAATCAGCCCATTGGCCGGATCGAAGTGCAGGCTGATACCACCGGGAAAGCCATTGTTTCGCTTCGCAGCTTAAAAGTGGACCAATCCAAACCTTTCCTTTTTAAAACCCGTGACTTCAAGCACGGAAGTTTTGAACCTTTTCAGGATTCACTTTTTCGATACATCCCAATCAGCATTAGCGATTGGACGGCCGATTCCGGAACGGTGGTACTGATACAGGAAGGCAAGACCAAAGAAGGATTCGTTAGGATTACCAATAAACGGAAACAACCTGTTTGGCCTGTGATTTTTTTAACAGGCACTCCGTTACCAGATATGCCGGTTGTGTACCTGGAAAGTGGTGACTCACGAAATTTCGATAACGTCAATGGCTTGTCAGAAACGGGTGCCTTCATCGATTCGATCTGGGGATTTATGCATGTGGCCACAGTAAACAGTGCCAAAACCCGCATCACGTATCTGGCGCAGGGAGGCCTGGGAAACTTCCTCAATTTCGGAACCGACTTCATTTACTACAGGGTTAAAAGAACCAACGGCCAATATTTCAGAGGTATGATTCCAATCATCATTGGCGATACCTGTCGGGCAAGAGCCCGTAAAGACGAACAAACACTGCCTTCGGGTTTCGGAATTTTGTCAGTCGCCACTCTTGCAGCCAACGATCTGGGTTGCCTGAATGTGACCGCTACCAGTCCGGTTGTATATCGCCTGGAGCCTTTGACCTATTCCGGAAAGAAGATAATCAACACACAGTTCGGACAGCTTTGTGATACGGTGGATGCCGGCAGCAACGCAGCCTTTTTCTATAAAAGATTTGCCTCCGGAACACAGCCCGATACGACGTTCATCTTCCTGGAAGAAGGACCGGACAAACGCATCACCCGTTCTCAACTCATATTGAATGTCAACTAAGCGAATGAGGAGCGTTTTTCTTAATCTGTTTATCACTCTATAAATGATGCAACTTGGATAAACCAATATTGCTTGATTTAGAGTTGGTTGAAGGCTGTCTGAAAGGACAGTCTTCGGCGCAATACGCCCTTTATCAGCGATACGGTTCGTTCACATTTGGTATCTGCAGACGCTATACAAGCGATAAAATGGAAGCCGAAGATCTTCATCAGGTCGGATGGATGCGGGTGTTTGACAAGCTCAAGCTCTTCCGGAACGACGGTCCCTTCGGGGCTTGGGTCCGGCAACTGTTTGTGTCGGTTTGTCTCAATGCCTACCAAAAACGGAAATCGCGTTTGAAGTGGTTTGCGGTGAGTGCCGAAGATGATGCCGCCACTTCAGTAGCCGATCCGGCGCCGCCTTCAGACTTTCTGGAACTGGAAAAACTGGCTCAGCTCATTTCACAGCTTCCCGAAGGACCCCGACTTGTATTCAATCTCTTCGCCGTGGAAGGGATGAATCATAAAGAAATTGCACTGTCGCTCGATATCAGCGAAGAAACGAGCCGGCAACAACTGCGCCGTGCCCGGATTACACTCAGCCGCCAGATCAGCGGTACCACCGATTCTACACAAACTAGGCTACCACATTACAACAACAGAAAGCCATGACCAACGAATTTGATCCACATTCACCTGAATCAGAAGGACAGCCCGGAAGTCTGGGTGACGCTTTTGGTGGATTTATGCCCGACATGCCGGAAGGCAGCTGGGAACGATTGAATGACCGTCGTAAAAAACGCCGGCGCGGATTGTTCTGGTGGCTGTTGCCTGCCTTTTTGGTAGGTATGGGTCTTGGTGCATACTGGATGATTCAACATAACAGTGCGAAAGAATCGGTTGTGATTTCTACCCAACCAAAAATTGAAAACGCGAAAGAGATTCCGTCTGAAAAAGCATATGCTTCAACCATTGAGAAAAATACGGAATCCAAAATTTCGGTACCATCCAATGAAAAACAGCCTGCAGTAAATTCGGATGAATCCCGTCAGACAGAAAATCAACCTTCAGAGGTATTGGAGAATCAGCCAACTTCCGATCGTTTTCCAAAAGGAGAAACAACAAAAGTGAAGGAATTAGAAGCTTCTGGTCTAAAGACGCCTTCCTCCAATTTGGTATTGACTCAAACTAAGAAAAAACGAAACAAGAATGCTTCGGAAGTGAAATCTGCGATTGAAACCAACAAGATGTCATCTGGGGAGGTTTCAAGGAAAGAATCAACCGGAAAGATTGTGGCTTTTGCTGACGTTCGTTCCGCAAAAGCTTCACGAAAAAAGACAAAAGGAAATGCTGCGAACCGTCCTTCTGAGAAAGAACCAAATGCGAATGACGAAGATGTAACCGTTCAAAAACAACCGAATTCCCAAAATGAAATCGCTGACCAAAATTCAATCGAAAGTAATCATTCAAAGCTGGAACCCGGGTCCGTTTCACAGGCCGTTTCTCCAAAGGACGGTAACGAACCAAAAGCCGATTCGGTGGTTCCGCCGAAAGTGGATTCGACTTCCAATCTGGCAATAGTTCCCAAGGATACCGTCCGGAAAGAATTGGCCAAAAGGCATTTGGGATTTGAACTTAGTTTGAGTGGATTAAGTCTGCAACAGCAATTCGCTGTCCAAAGTGCGGCTCAAACAGGAGCCGAACAGGTGTTGCAATCGCCTGTTTCGTTGCGTCCGGTGTTTGGCGGGAATTTTCAATTCAAGATGAAAGTCCCGTTTGGAGCAAAATTCTCTCTGCTTCCTCTACTGGAAACTTCGCTGTTGTATCAGCAGATGACATTTCAAAAAGAACCCGGTGCATCGGCGCCGGTGAGACTGATTCAGACGGCTGACGGAATTACCGGAGCCCCTGTTTTACAGACAGGTACATATTCAAAAAAAACGGTTTATCTGTTGCCGGGTGCCGGATTGGAAGCCGGTTATGTATTAACGGAATCGTTTGAACTTCGGGCTGGTGCTGTGTACTCATGGGTTTTCTCAACACAAAAGGACCAAAAGCCAGCCATCATTCAGCCTGGTTACTGGTTGGCGGCTCAATATCAATTCAGGAAACGCTGGAGCGTAAAAGCTGAAATCCGCCGGTTTGGTATGAAAACACAATTGCTTTCGGATGCCGCTTCTACATCGGAAAATCTTCAGCTGGGGATTGGGTTGGTTTGGAAGGTAAAATGATGTGCTTTTGCATGGGGTGGGGTAGAAGGTGAAACGTATTTTCCCTTCTTCTCCCAAAACCCTGACTAGTTTTGCCATTCGTTTCGTTGCGGTTTTGATCTGAAGGAATAATCCCCTCTGCACCTCGGTTCGAGCCCCTCGAATCAAAACCTCCGTTTGGATAAAAAACTGGAAGCGACAAATAGTTTGGCCCCATTTTATATGAATTCTGCCAACAGGAAATATGGATTCTGGCAAAGAGCTTCTTTAGCTGTTCATTTGTTTTCAAGGAAAGCGGCGTTTTAAAAGTTGGACTGTTTACATAAATAAAGTCTAATTTGAATTTACAATTTGCCTTAGTCATTTCTCCACTGGAGAAACTGGAATGAGGTCCAACTAAATATAGAAATTGTAAATTCTTTTTAGAATGTGTATTTAACAATCTTTCAAGTGAAAGTTGGAATCTTTGCCTAGTCAGTAAGATTTTCATTACGCATCTGCCAGCCATTATGAAATGGGAATAGAATATTTCCGTTTTAAAAGATATTTGAAATGGGTTTTGAAAACAGAATGCATTTGAAAGATGAAAAACATAATTCCCACGGTAAGTGGTTGGGAATTTTGACAGGTTGAAAATAGAGAATTGATTTTGATTTTTTGTGATGCTGGTTCGAAGAGGACGTAGTCTGTTTTGGGAGGCGGGCTACCAGCAATAGGCCAG
>JBIPNA010000416.1:0-3105 GCA_044375665.1 Catalimonadaceae bacterium | reverse complement strand
TGGCTGGTTAGGATAAATAACCAGGGTATAAGCTTCTCCGGTATTGTATCCCCCCGAAGGACGGCCAAAATGCGAGGAAGCAACATAGAAATTGCACCTTGTAACCTGGTTGGCCTGCCCCATCCGAAGGGTATCGCCAATAAAAAACACATTGGGAGAATAGACGATCCGGTTGGCCTTAATCAGTGAAATCTTCCCGGTGGTGGTCCCAACGGGTACAGTTGCCACAAGGGAAGTATCGGTATTGGCCGTAAAATTTGCAATTGACCCATTGAACCGTACAGACTGGGCATTGCTTAAATTCCGACCTTTGACAGTAACCTGTGTTCCGGGGCTTCCGCTTTCAGGCGAGAAACTTGTAATGACAGGCAGCACAGCCAGCAAGCTATCCTCGCCGGCTGCCCAGAACAAAGCATTTCTGATTAAGGTTCCGGCATCGGATGTCCCCGCCCAACCGTATGTGGTACTGGTGCCAGGCACCGGATAGATCCCCAGATCCACTTTACGTGCATTTGTTGATCCGATGCTGTCTTTCACAACAACCAAAGGATATCCTCCTACCCAATCCGCAATCCGTCTGGAGCCGGATTGAACTGACTGACCGGAAGGTCTTGGCCCATTGGGTTCAACCGAAACCGTAGAGATACTTTTTAGGATAGGGTGATTCGGAAAGAACCTGGTACCCAGGGTCGGATTTGCAGAATGGGTGGAAGACCCAAATGAAATCAGCTCATAAGGACTGTAAGCGCCTCCCGGATTGCTGCCCGATACTCCTGCAGTAGCATAAATGGCGGAAACAACTCGCCCTCCACCCTGGATATATTGGGCCAGAACATTTCCGATATTTTCCCGCGAAAACCATGAAGCAGAATTCCAGACCAGCACCACATCCACATCCTGAAGTTGTGTTAAATTGGGGGTACCAAGCCGGCCATTAAAAATGCCAACCGAATCAAACAGACCTAAGCCATCGAGGTAGTCTTTTAAGGCAACCGGGTCGGCGAGTGTACTTTCAGAATGAAGCAGGAGTACATTCAGCAATCCAGGGAATTTAACTACAAATGGAACCGGGCTTACCAATGTTCCGGCAGCACAAACCACGGTAACCGAACCTGTGGCTGCATTAGGAGGAACAATGGCAGTAAGAGTGGAATCATTCAGCTGGACAAAGGATGCCGCTAATCCATTGAAGGCAACCTGAGTTGTATTCTGCATCTTTCTCCCCCGGATCGTGACCTGAGTTCCCACCGGGCCCTTGGCAGGTTGAAGACTTTGAATGGCAGGATTGGTATCGGGCTGAATAATCAGCGTATAATCCTCCGTCTCCCCTGAAAAAAACTCAGTACAGGCATCTCCCGGGCCATTTGGACTACCGGATGCCCGGCTTCGGATCCGGAGCAATGCGGTTCCTGTAGGTATAGCCGGAGGAATATTAAGCGTAACTGTTACCTGGCCGCCCGCCGAATTGTTGGTTATGAGGGTATATTCTGTAGGTTGGAAAATGGAGTCCCGGTTGGCATCGAGCCAGGCGGAAACAATCAGGTCACTGGAAGTGCCTACCACCAACGAATAAGGCCTGCCCTGAACCAGATTGGCCGTGGTGTTTCCTGAGGCCGGATAAATGGAATAGCCCAGTCCGTTTTGATTGGAGCAACCGGTGGTATTGTTCAGGGAGGTGTTGAGCAACTGAACTTTGGAAATGTATTCCGAGGTTGGGCAGCCCGGGTGCAGCGGAAGGCAAAAAATGTTTCCGTCCCGGACTACAAAGTTTTGGGCGCTCAAGCCCAGGCCAAACCCATTGGAAACCGAAATCTTTCCGGTAGTGGCATTGACCGGAACCCGTACAAGTAGGGTATCCGGATGAGGATACTGCACAGTGGTGGCTGGTGTTCCGTTAAAGGAAACGGTAAGAGGCTGAATGAAATGTTGCCCATAAACCTTGATCAAAGAACCTACGACACCTGATCCCGGAGAAAAACCTGTAATGACAGGTGTTTGAACCGGAACACATTGCACCCGGGCCACAAAACCTGAATCCTGAATGGTACTGTTGGAAATAAATGCCAGGGTTAGCGCACCAGACGAATTGCTGGCTGTAATGGTGGCCGGAAGTGATGTTCCTGAAAAACTGCCTGCCAGTGGAGAGAACGTGTTGGGCCCGTTGTAGACATTTAAGCGGTCAGAAGTTGCCTGGGTCCGGAACTTGGAAAAAGAAAGCCGGACCAGTTTCCCGCTTGTTTCAGGAAAAACCACCAGGGTTTTGTTTTGAGATGCAGTATAATTTCCTCCGCGTCCTCCGTCATCTGCCAGGGTGGCCTCGCAGGTATAAATTGTACCAGTGAACAGAGGAATGTCGTTTCCAACAATAAAGTTTGCGCTGCTTGTAGCCGTTCCCCTTGGGGTAGTCACCTGAATTTTTCCGGTAGTGGCATTGGGAGGAACCACCACGAGGATTGCCGAATCGGTTACCGAAAGCACCTGGGTAGCTGCCAATCCATTGAAGCGAACCACACTTGCATTCAACAAATTAGAGCCCCGTACAAGAACCTGGGCACCAGGTAATCCATGTAAAGGCGAAAAAGAGCTGATCCAGGGCAAAGTATCCCCTTTACAGGCCCAGAGAAGTGCATTCCGGAGAATTTTGGCGCCATCTGAACTGACACTCCATCCACCGGAAAGCACCGAAGTAGAGGCAGGGAAAAACCCGAGATCGACCTTTCGGAATTTCTTTTGAAGATTGAATTCCCGAACCACAATCAAAGGTGCCCCTCCTGACCAATCCGCAACCCGAATGGCACCAGGTTGAATTGTCGTTGTAACCGGAGCATAAGAACCGCTTCCGCCTACAAACGTATTCACATCCCTGAGCAAAGGATGCTGGGGAAGATGCCGGGTTCCCAGGGTCATGGATTGAAAGGAATTTGAAGAGCCGAATGGAATAAGCTCATAAGGTAAAAAACTCCCGGACAATCGTGTATTTGTAGATGAGCCTGCTACGCCGAACATGCAATTAACCACTCCCCCACCGGTCTGGGCATATTTTGCCAGAGAATCGCCCAGCCGGATGCTGTTTAAATACTCAATGTTGGGCATCAGAAGAACCGC
>JBIPNA010000414.1:0-3116 GCA_044375665.1 Catalimonadaceae bacterium | reverse complement strand
CATATCCAATACAAATTCCCGTGCCAAAACCTAAAATATTGATTTTCATGATATTGTTGATCATTGCAAAAATCAGGTGTCCGCTTACGATACAGATTCTGGACGGGATTGGTACAAACATTCAAGCTAAAAATCAGACAAGTCCTGGTAAAATCCTGATGGCCGGAATGATGCTATTCCCGATCAGACTAAGTGGAAAAGTCCTGGCATCTGTGTCCTAAGAGGCGAAGAAGGTGTTTTTCTGAGCTATAGTTCAATAGGATTTGAAGAGCGTATCCATCTGATCTGGTCGACTCACGGAAACTCAAGATCAAAAGCGGTTCCTTTTCCAGGCTCACTGTACACCTGAATGGTACCTCGGTGGAGGAGCATGATCTGTTTGCAAAGGCTTAATCCGATGCCGCTTCCTGACTTTTTGGTACTGAAGAACGGCACAAAAATGCGGTCCAGCAGTTCCGGCTCAATGCCGGAGCCATTGTCCGAAACCCTGATAAACAGACGGTCATCCCGCTGGTCGGCAAGCAAAGAAATCCGTTTCACTTCCACATCCCGAACGGCATCGGCCGCATTGGCTATCAGGTTGATCAGCACCTGTTCGATCAGGCTTCCATCCATCTGTCCCTGTAGTTTGGGATCGGGCAGCACCACCTCCAATCCAATGCCTTTCTGGTCCAGGCTGGGCTGCAGCAAGGTGATCAGATTTTCAAATACATCCCTCAAATAATAGTTTTCAATGGTCGCAGTTAGCGGTTTGTTTAGATTCCGATACGATTGTGCGAACCGCAAGAGGCCCTCGCTCCGCCGGCCGATGGTTTCCAATCCGAGCACCAGGTCTTCAAGATCGGCTGCCGGCAAGGGGCCTTCGTTTTCCTCAAGCCTGCTTTTCAGAGAGCCGGACAAGGACGAAATCGGCGCCACCGAATTCATAATTTCATGGGTCATCACACTCAGCAGCCGCTGCCAGGCCTGTGCTTCGTTTTCATCCAGGGTCCGGTTGATGTTTTGAAAAGCCACCAGCTTGTGCGTCAGCCCTTCTGTCTGAAAAACCGATGCTACCATCAGCACTTTCACGGTGCGGTTTTCCGACAAAACCGTAAAAACCTGGGTCTGTCCCGGCCTGATGGACTCAATGGCCAGATACAATTTTTCATTCCTTGTCCGCAGGGTTTGCAAGGTCCGGAGGTATGGAATTCCGAACATCTTTTTAAAAGCCTGGTTCATCCAGTTTTGCTTGCCCGATTCCAGCTCGTAGGACAAAATCCCAATATCGACCAGCTCCAGAATTTGTTGCAGATAAAGGAATTGCATTTCCCTTTCCCGACTGATAACCCGAAGCGTCGTATTGATTTCATTGAAACCCTCACGGAGGGTCCGAACCTCATCGGGTGCCTGGCGGACATTGAAATTTCGGCTGAAATCCCGGTAGCGGATCGATTGGGAAAACTCCTGCACTTCTTCCTGTGCCTTTTTCATTCTGCGATATAGGTCCCAGCCAAACCAAAGTGACAACGGTAGACCCAGCCATGCATAGGCTTTGTAAGATGTATGGATTCCCTGCACAAAGACAGCCATAAAAAGCATCACCAGTGCTATCCGGAAAAGGAAGTTGGTTTCTGCAGAAACGCGTATGGGCATGGAGAAAGTTAAAATTCAGGAAAGCGTCCTAAAGCCATTTTTGAGCCGATCAAATAAAGGCAGAAGCCAGGGTTAGAAAAACATGCAATCAGATGTCGTATTTGTCTAAGCGGCGGTAGAGGGCTGTCCGGGTGAGGCCGAGTTCTTTCGCAGCATTGGTAATGTTGCCGTTGTGTTTCTGGATGACTTTCAGAATGGCGGTTTTTTCAACAGAACTCAGGCGCATGTCGTCGGGTTGGTCGTGCCCGGGTGGTAAGGCAGTCTCCAGCTGAGAAAAAAGGATATCGGTAGCCAGAATTTTTTCCCCCTCGGCCATAATAACTGCCCGCTCCAGGGTGTACTGCAACTCCCGTACGTTGCCCGGAAAGGGGTAATTCTGTAGCTTCTGGAGGGCTTCTCTGGAAAGACTCAAATTCGATTTGAGGTATTTCTGGGCATAGTGCTGCAGAAAATGGAGCCCCAGAACTTCTATATCCCCCTTTCTTGCCCTTAAAGGCGGCAATACAATTTCCACTGTATTGATCCTGTAAATCAAATCTTTGCGAAAGCGGCCCTCGTCCGCAAGTTCCTTCATGGTGACGTTTGTGGCACAAACCAACCTGATATCAATGGGAAAGGCCTGCGTACTGCCGAGCGGGTTGACCATTCTGTTTTGAAGCACGGACAACAATTTGGCCTGCTGCTGCAAGGAAATATTCCCGATTTCATCCAGAAACAATGTCCCCTGGTCGGCCATCCTGATCCGTCCGGGACGGTCTTCCCGGGCATCGGTAAAGGCACCTTTTTTGTATCCGAAGAGTTCAGATTCGAACAATGAATCGGTTAACGCACCAAGATCTACTTTTACAAAAGGCTTTTTGCTTCGTGGCGACAAATCGTGCAGGGCCTGAGCCGCGAGTTCTTTTCCTGTGCCGTTTTCGCCAAGGATTAGAACATTGGCATCTGTGGCGGCTACTTTCTGGATCTTGAGCAGGACATCCTGCATTTCAGGCGATTCGCCGAGCAGCAAACCGGAGGATTCGTTTTTCTTTCGGTTGCTGGCTTTTCCCGATCCGGCCGATTTCTTTTCGAGAACCTCGGTCAGGGTTTGCAGTAGTTTGTCGTTTTGCCAGGGCTTTACCATAAAATCAGCTGCACCTTCTTTTAGGCAGGTAACGGCCAGGTCGATGTCGGCAAAGGCTGTGATCATGATCACGGCCACCTGGGGATCTATGGATTTTATTTTCCTAAGCCAGAACAAGCCTTCATTTCCGGTGTGAATGGCGGCTTTAAAATTCATATCGAGAAAAACGACATCCACCTTTTTCTGGGTCAGAATTTTCTGGAGGTTGTCGGGATTTTTCTCAATCAATACCTCTTCCATCTCGGGTCGGAGGAGAATCCGCATGGCCACCAAAACATCGGGATCGTCGTCAACCACCAGAACCCGGGCATCCTTTTTTTTCATTGCAGGGCAAGGATACAAAACAGAAAGTGATGTT
>JBIPNA010000079.1:0-11923 GCA_044375665.1 Catalimonadaceae bacterium | reverse complement strand
AAGAATTTTGCCTTTTGTTTGGCGGATTCTCCTGCTCTTTTCGGATTTTCCTGGTTTCCTCTGTGCCTTTGGCTTCCCATTTTAATTCACCCTCTCTTTCGAACCGGAGCCCTGTAGTATGGTTTGGGAGTTCATTTAAATGGAGATTTTTTTGGCTGTCGTTTTCATTTCTTTTCGTCCAGTTGCATCAGCATGGATTTGGCCAGGTCGGGATCCCTGATAGTCTGGCTTTTGAAAAGGAGTTTCAGGATTTTCTGCGCATCAGGTCTGTTTCCGGAAATGAGTTCGGGGCTGGTTGTTACCTCCAGGAAATCGGAAAGAAATACCAGTTGCAAACCCAATGTCTTAACTGCACCGACACATCCATCAATATAGCCATTTCGTTATTCCCTTTAGAATTGAAAAAGCCCAACCTGGTGCTGCTCAGTCACCTGGATGTGGTCGCTGTGGATGATTCTGCCGAATGGCGGTTTCCGCCTTTTTCTGCCACCAGAACCGACACTGACTTTGTGGCAAGAGGAGCCCTGGATGCAAAAGGACTCACGTTCATGCAACTTGGGGGATTGATTCGTTTCCGGCAGGCCTTACAGGGAAAAGAGCTCCCGTTTAATGTGACAGTCCTGGCTGTTTGCGGAGAAGAAACGGGTGGCTTTAGGGGGGCAAAAGTCCTGGTGGAAGAATATCTGGAAATACTTCGGCCCTGGGCAGTTTATGGGGAAGGTGGTTCCGGCATTCAAAATGTAGTACCATCGGATCCGAACCAGGCAGTATTTGGTATTGCGGTGGCAGAAAAGGTGAATCTTTGGCTCAGACTGGATCTGAAATTCAATTCATTTGGCCATGGTGCTGCACCACCTTCCAGCTATGTGAACAAAGATTTGATGAAAGCCCTTAATAAACTGAGCCAGGTGGAAGGGCGAATTGAGTTTCATAAAACCACCAAACGTATGTTCAGGGCTCTGGGCGAAATGGAAGGAGGGTTTACCGGATGGGTGATAAAGCACCTGCATTGGAAAATTTTCAGACCTGTTGTCAGAAAAGTAATTGAACGGGAACCTGTTTTCGGATCGATGCTTCAGAATACAGCCGTATTGACCAATATTTTCAACCCTCCCGGCCCGCCCAACCAGATTTCCACCCGGGCCACTGCTTTTCTGGATTGTCGTTTGCTGCCCGAAACCAAAATCAAAAAATTTATCCGTGATATCAAGTACGGCCTGATTGAACCCAGGTTTAAAGTAAGCATCATCAACACATGTCCTGAGGCCGAAGAATCGAGTCCAGACTTGTTTGAGTACCAACAATTTGCCAGGGCAATTCAGGAAACATTTCCCGGAAGTAAAACCGCACCCATTTTGTTCCCTGCGTCTTCAGACAACAATTATTTCAGGCAATTCGGGATTCCCACATACGGCATAACGCCTGTGCTTATGACCCGGGCAGATGTAGAATCGATTCATGGCACCAATGAACGAATCAGGATGGATTCATTCTGGAAGGGAATTCAGGTTTATCACAGGTTTTTAGATCTTGCCCGGAACCTGATACCGAAACTCTATTTCGTTCCCCTTAATAAAAGATAGGCAGCACTTTGGTAAGTGGCGGATCGAAAGGAGGCCTGCGCTTCCTGGCAATCTTGTACATCTGCCGGTGCGCTTTTTTGATCTCGTCCATGACCTCCTTATAAGGTTGGTTGCACACATCCAGCAAGCCGATCTGATAATTTTCTCCATCAAAGCGACCTGTAAATGGTTGGTCAAACAATTGAAAATAATGAATACCAATCACTTCTGGTCTTGAAAAGGCATCTTCCATATACCGCCTGATGGCCCAGGCTCGTTCTTTTGTATTGAGGGCAGCAGATATCCCTGAAGCCGGGAGTCCTCTGTCAAGGGTTCCGATATGAAACTCCCCGATCAAAACGGGTTTATGGGTACGTTGCTCAATAATTTTTGTTTGAGAAGGGGCAAGCGGCCCATACCCATTCACAGAAAATACATCAAAATACGCCCCTGCCCTGTAGCACAAATCTGAACTGATCCAGGCGTAGCGCATGCCCAGATTGAGGTGATGGGGATCTACACGCTTCACTGCCCTGCACACCTTTCCGATAAGAGAATCGACCAGCCGCTCCGTAAAAGGCATTAAATCCTGGCGGGCTCGCAGACCTGTCAGTACAATACTACCTGAATCAAGCGCATCGAAAGAAGAGAACTGTTCCTCCCACCGGAGATTGAGCTTTTGAATATCGTTGTTGTACAGGTTTTTCAGCCAGTTTACCAATACCGTCCTGCTATGGCTTTTCCAGGGATTGGCCAGCATTTCGGCCGCAAGATTGTGTTCTCCAAATGCCCATTCCGGTTCGTTCCGAAGGAAATACCCAATCATATACCGGTCGTCTTTGTAAGTCTCCAGCTGGCTGGCAAATTTCTGACAGGAATCTTTGAAGCCGGGGTCGAAAACATCCGGAAAATCGCGGAAAATCGTTTTTGCTGTGACCGGAAAACCAGTCATTGGATAGACCCAGGGAATTTTCGCATTTCTGCAAAAAGCCATTTCCGACCAATTTCCGACCGTATTGTAGCCATTTTCAAGCAGAAAAGACCTCGCAAACCCAAACCAGTCGTCACGCCATTCAGGACCGAGGGCCCGCTGAAGGTTGGCCCCGAGGAAGTTGAATAAAACCTGATTTCTGGATCTGGAAAAGAGCTTCTTATAGGTGGTATCATTTGAAGGCAACCAGGAAAGCAGATCGTCTGTAGCCTGAACCGGACCCTGAATATGCGACCGGATACAATCGATCCCTGAACTAAGAAATGCATACCCCTCAGGATCCACAAGCCACCAGCGCTGCCCATCGAAATGGGTACGGAAAAATCCGGAAGCCAGAAACCGAAGGTTGGGGTTTCCCAGATAAGGATCGGGCAAAACAGGTTTCAACTCCGCATTCTGAATCTGTTTCCGGATTCTTCGCTTCAGTTGAGCCAGACTTTTGGTTTTCCCGGGCCAGTCTCTGCCTTTCCATTGCCCGAGGCTATCCACCAATGTCGCGACCGGAGGGGGCAACATGGGTGGCAGTTCATCACTGAGGTAAATATTCCGGATGTTTATGGAAGGTTGAAAATGGGGAAACTGAAAAGGACTGATTGAAATCCGAACCTTGGCCACCTCAGATGGCGTCATGAAAGTACCTTCGAGCGTACCTTTTAGTTGTCGGGGATACTTTGGAATATAAATGGACTGGGCAGAAAGATAAGATAGCGGTATCAACACCCGGGTAAGCAATCCAGGCAGAATCCCGGTCTTAAACCGGACCCTGGACCGGTCGTCTTTCTGACCTGCAAAAAAATCAAGGTGAAGATTGATGGAATGGGCCTGCTGGTGCTCAATCTCCAGAACCAGGTATCGGGCAGAATTCCATGCGTATCCATCCTGAACACCGGGCAGAAAAAACAAAGAAGGTATGGAATCGGCTTTGAGAATCAAACCATTTCCCGGGGCTGGCTTAAGATGAATTTCGTCGTGAGAGGCAAGATCAGAAAGCGGAAACTGGTACTTTCCTTTTTGTGCCAAAGCAGTGCTGCCCAGGCCATGTAGCCAGAGGCAAATACAGCAGAAAAAAAAGCGATTGGCTAAACGATACAGAGGCACAAATGAAAGTTTGGCAAAGGCCGGAAAATCAACTCTTCTGGAAACAGTCAAAAATGAAGGGGAGAATTGAGATTTCCTATCCACAGGCAGAGAAAACAAAATATTATCCCTTCCCTAAGGTTGCGGGAAACAAACCAAACATGGCAGACCCCGATCCGGACATGGCTGCATAGACAGCACCTTTTTGATACAGGGCCTCCTTCGCGGCTTTCAACATGGGATATTTAGGAAAGAGACTTTCCTCGAAATCGTTGTGCAACAAGGTTTTCCATTCTGAAACGGGCAATTTCAAAATCTCAGCCAAGGGAATTGGCGGTGTTTTGGGAAGAATGCCCGCAAAGGCTTCTGCCGTAGAAATGTGGATTCCGGGAAAGACCAGTTCTATCCGGTAAGCAGAAAGATCGAGAGACAAAGGCTCCAGAATCTCACCCCTACCCCTTCCAAAAGCAGGCTGGTCGTACAGAAAACAGGCGCAATCGCTGCCAAGACGGGCGGCCATTTCGAAAAGCCGGGGATCATGAGGTTCCCATCCCATTTGGCTGGCCATCATTTTCAGGGCAAAGGCAGCATCTGAAGAACCCCCACCCAAGCCACCTCCAGTGGGAATCCTTTTCAGCAGAAACCATTTTTGAGGTGGAAATTCCGGAACCAGGGTCCGAAACATCTGATATGCCTTCCAGACCAGATTTTTTTCAATCGGCTCATGCCATTCCATTCCCATGATTTCCAGGGTTTCGGCATCCTGAGCCGGAATCATTTCAAGAGCGTCACAGGTTTCCCTGACCGGATAAAAGCAGGTTTCCAGGTCATGAAAGCCATCCACCCTTTTCCGGAGGATGTGCAGACCAAGGTTGATTTTTGCGTGGGGGAAAGAAAGCATCTGAACAGTGGCGCAAACCAAACAAAAAACGGGAGAAAGGTAAGGGCCTTGTGATGATGATTACTGAAAATGCCGCCTGTAACCAGGGAGAATAAAGCTGGGTTTTGGCGAACGGAAGAACAATCCTGTATTTGCGGTTCAAACCTGTTAACCTTTCAACTTTGAACCAATACCCACTTCTCCGGATTGCCCTGGTCTTCCTGGCCGCCAGCCATGGACTTTTTGCGCAGAAACAAGCCACCAAACCTGTCTTCGCCAAAGGGGCAGATGTTAGCTGGCTGCCCCAGATGGAAGCCAGTGGGATTGTGTTTAAAAACGACCAGGGCAAACCCGACGACGGACTGAAAATCCTCAAAGACCATGGCATGAACAGCGTTCGGCTTCGGGTTTTTGTGCATCCCGATCAGGACAAAACCAGCGGCCATTGCAGCAAAGAAGAAACGGTGGCCATGGCGCTCCGGGCCAAGAAACTGGGCATGCGGGTCATGATCGATTTCCATTACAGTGATTCCTGGGCCGATCCTTCTAAACAAAACAAGCCAAAAGCCTGGGCCTCACATAGTTTTCCTGAGCTTTGCAATGATGTTTACCAGCATACCTTCAATGTGCTTTCGGCCCTGAAGACGGCAGGCGTCACACCGGAATGGGTACAGGTTGGAAACGAAATTCCCGGAGGCATGCTTTGGCCTGATGGGAGCACCAAAAACTGGTCCCAGCTGGCCAGCCTGCTCAACAAAGGATTTGAGGCCTGCCGTGCGGCAGACAGCACCATTCAGGTAATTGTGCATGTAGACGAAGGAAACAACAAAGAAAAATTCAGGTGGTTTTTTGAAAACGCCACCAAAGAAGGCGTCAAATACGATATCATCGGACTTTCATACTATCCGTTTTGGGTAAAGAAGGATTACACGGAAACGATCCGCGATCTGGAGGAAAACATGGCCGAACTATCAAAAAAATATGGCAAACCCGTGATGGTTGTGGAAGTGGGTGGAGAAGCATCCAAGGTGGAAAACACGTTTCAATTGCTCGAAGCTACTTTAAAAGCAGTTAGAAATGTTCCTGAAAATAAAGGACTTGGCGTATTTTACTGGGAGCCGCATGGTTTGCAAAGCTGGAGCGGATACAGTCTTCATTGCTGGCAGGAAAACGGCCAGCCATCCCCGGCGCTGAAGGCTTTCTTAAAATAACTGATCCGTTCAGATCTTTTGGGGCTTCCCCTCCTGAGGTCGGGTCGGGCCATCCGCTCCAAGTCCTCGCAAGGCAAAACTGCTTTAGGCTTTAAAGAATTATTTCTGCATTCAATATTTTCACAGCCCGGACCAGGTTGTTTTGCCTTGCTGCGGGCTTTTTGCTCCTGTCCCTAAGCCGGAATACAAACCGGTATGGGAAGGAAATCTGGCTTAATCCAAGATGCGCCGGTTGAAAAATGGAACAACCTCTGCTCCAAAGCCCAAATCCAAATCAACCTGCTTTCGACATGGGACAACCTTCATACAATGCCAGAATTAAGGCAGCCTCCCGACCCCGATAGAAACGAATACCCCGCAGGGACGACTTTAGGAGGACCGAGGAGTAGCAGTGAATAGCGGGAAATGCCGGCCAAAAAATTCCCCGGGTAAAAAAGAAAATGGTCCAGGAATTTAACCTTTATACAAAAGGCAGACGGCCTTGGCTTCAAGACCTTTATGCTCTCCCACAAAACCCAGCTGTTCGGAAGTAGTGGCTTTAATGGAAACATCTTCGGGCGCCACATCCAGAATCCGGGCGATGCAGGCCTGCATCTGGGGAACAAAAGCGGCAATCTTGGGGGCCTGAAGAATCAGGACCGCATCCACATTGCCTACCCTCCACCCCTTTTCAACCACCATCTCCAAGGTACGGGCCAGCAGAATTTTACTATCAATATTCTTAAATCTGGCGTCGGTATCAGCAAAATGAACCCCGATATCCCCGAGAGAAAGTGCGCCCAGCAGGGCATCGCAAATGGCATGCAACAGGACATCGGCATCTGAATGTCCCAGGGCGCCCAAACGCGACGGAATCAGGATGCCTCCCAGCCAAAGCGGCCTGCCTTCCACCATCCTGTGGACATCATAACCTAAACCAATCCGGATATCAGGCTTCGGCATCGGGCTCAGAATTTTCGGGAATGTAAACAACTGTATTTTCCCGACCTGGAGTAATAAGGCGACGGAAGCAATCTAAAATGCCCTCTGCTGTCACTTCCTGTATTTTTTTCAGTTCCTGGTCGAAGTCTTCAGGGTTTCCCAACAAACTAAAGTAGGCCAGATTGATGGCCCGGTTGAGGATTTCAACCTCTCCACCTGCCAGAGCAGTTTCGGATTGGTTGCGCACTTTTTCAATTTCTTCAGGATCAAAACCTTTGGTTTGTAATTCCTGCAATTCCTTCCAAAGCCGGGCCTCAGCCGCTTCTACAGATTGCCCGGGGTTGAGTTTCCCATCCATGATCAACATGCCGGGATCGGTACTGCCGGTGACATAGCATTGGAAGCTATGGAAAATCCGCTCTTCTTTTACAAGGGTATTGACAAGCCGGGATGATTTTCCATGACCAAGTAAATCGGTCAGAAGATTGGCTTCGTAAAACTCTTTGGAGACCCTTCCAGCCATGGGAAATGCTTTATACAAAGCCGCCATTGGGACGGGTGCCTTTACTTCTGTTCTCCGGGATTCGGTTTGCGCTGGTTCGGATGGAAGTTGGCGTTCCCATTTGGGAGCCGGATCTATGGGTCCAAACCAGGTTTCTGCCAGTTCCCGGACCTTCTCCACCTCCAAATCACCTGCAACAACGAGGACAGCATTGCCTGGTCGGTAATAGCGAAAGAAAAAGTTGCGGACATCTTCAAGTCTGGCTTCAGCGATGTGGGAAAGTTCTTTGCCGATGGTTGGCCACTGATAGGGATGAACCTTGTAGGCCAATTCCCGGAGCAGGTGCATGGCATCGCCATATGGCTGATTGAGATACCGCTGCTTAAACTCTTCGATGACCACGCCAATCTGCACATCCAGCGATTTCTGGGAAAACGCCAGGCTCAGCATCCGGTCGCTTTCGAGCCAGAAGGCTGTTTCCAGGTTTTCTTTGGGCAACTGAATGTAGTAATTGGTGATATCGGTATTGGTGAAAGCATTGTTCTCCCCACCTACCCGCTGTAAAGGCTCGTCGTATTCGGGTATATTTACAGAGCCACCAAACATCAGATGCTCAAACAAATGGGCAAAACCTGTCTGCTGAGGGTCCTCATCGCGGGATCCTACATCGTACATAAGGTTGAGCACTGCCATAGGATTTCCGGGATCGGGCAGAATAAAGCAACGCAGGCCATTGGCCAGGGTAAAGGAAGTATATTTTGACATGTTCGGGGCCGCAAACAACGGCATTCTGGCTTAGGGAAACAAACCTGGGAACAGGTTTCAGGCTCCCTTTGAAGCTACTTTTGGAGGCCTTTTGCCACAAAGCAGCCAAAGCGATGCTACCCAGGGAATCAATGCAACATTTAGTTCCTGGGGAAACCAGAACCAGGCCACCAGAACTGCAGCCAGATAAAACTGCATACCAGTCCATAAGCCGGGCCATCTGGGCACCAGCTGAAGGGCCATAGGCGCCAGAAAAAGAAAACCAGGATTTGCCCAGAGCAGGTTGTAATTCCAGGCGGCGTCTACGTGGTTGGTAAAAAGCCAGATGGCCAGCTGCACACAGCCCAGAATTCCGGAAAGTGCCAGCAAAACGGTCTGAGTAAGGCGATTCGCAAGGGAGCCGGGGATTTTCCAAACCAGCAGGCAAACAAGTAACAATACAAAACTAAATACGATGGAAGGTTGGAGCATGGCGGATGCCCTCCCAAAAAACATAGGTGCTTCGAAAAGTGTACGGGTTTCAAGCACGAGGGGGAACTCCAGCATTCCCCGCCTGATTTTGGCCCGATTCAGTGTTTTTTCGAGTTCATCAGGCAAAAAATTGAGGTCTTTTCCTTTAATGCTCCGGTCGATGGGCGCACCAAGTCCCAGATCGATGCCAAAACGGCCCCAGGAATGAAATGTGGTGTAATCGTGGATCAAAGACCGGAAAGAAACATGTCCATCAAGGTCTGCATAAGTCCATTGAATCCGGTGGTTTAAGGCCGAATCGAGGACATCAGGAATTTTGGTAGAACAGTTGTCGCGGAAATAGTTGTAGAGATATTCCCTGTTTTGCGGGAGGAGGTTCTGACTAAGAAAAAGGGCTATCTGCTGCTTTTCGGTAGAATCGAGATTGAGTATTTGTTCCCTGACACTTCGGCCATCGCGCCGGTATTGTTCAAGAAAATCGCTCATAGCACTGAGGCCGAGCATGTAGCGGAGGTTGCCTTTTGCAAAATTGCCATAGAAGTTTTCCTGGCGGAAATCGAAAACACCGTAGTTAAATACGAGGTCCAGACCCTGGGCGGGGTCTTGAAGGCGAAAAGCGGTATGACCAAAAGCCTCATACAACTCCACTCCTCTTCCACAGGTAAGGACGGAGACCCGGCTTTGGGGGGAAAGGCGGATGGCATCTGAATTGCCCTGGGAAAAAGTGGGAAGCCAGAAGCCAACCCAAAAAAACAATACCAATATTTGGGCAAAAATTCGCTTCAATCTCATGGTAAAACTGACAAAAACAAAGGTTTCGGGCATGATTGAGGTTTTTTTTAAAAAACAGTTCTATTTTTAGATTCTTAAAGAGGAAGACCAGGGATTCAAAAAGCCTTCAGCAATAACAGGTAAGCAAGACTTTGGAAACTGCAAACAAACATACGCATTCTTCACCGGAAGAAGTTTCCCTGAAAATCGGGGGAAAAGCTGACCTGGAGCAGTTGAGGATTTTGAATGAAGAAATCTGGGGAAACCGCCATTGGGGGAGCGGTCAATTTTTCGACCTGGCCCAAAAAGCCCTCAAACTTGCTGTCAGCAACCAGATAGAGATCAGGATTCTGGATTTAGCCCAGGCCTACTTAAATCTGGGCAACACTGCCTGGAACCGATCTGAAATTGCTCAGGCTTTTGATGCACTTCAAAAAAGCCAGCGTTTGTTCAGAAGTGTTGGCGCAGTTGGAAGGGCTTGTTTTGCGGAAGCTGTCATGGCCAACCTGTATAGTCAGAAGGGAGAATTTGAAAATGCCTTTTCAATGGTCTTTCACATTCTGGATGAAATAAAAGGTCAGAATGAAGACGAAGTAGAAGGCCTGGCCAATCTTTCAGCAGGAAGCTTTCATTTCGACCTTGAATCTTACAAAGAAGCTCTGGAGTATTTTCTGAAAAGCTATGCCTGCTTCGAACGCATCAACGACGAAATTGGAATGGCCCGTGCGACCAATAATGCAGGGATGTCCCTGCATAAAATTGGCCGGAATGATGAGGGTCTGAATTACTGCCAGCGGAGCCTGGACATTTACTCCAAACTAGGACTGGATCAAGGCATGGCTAAATCCAAGCGTGATCTGGGAAAAATTCTTGAAAGCAAGGGTCAACTGGAGCTGGCCCTGGATCATTTCAATCAGAGTCTTCAAATTCGGGAACAAGGGCTTCAGAATAAATCCGGAGGAACCGATGGCATCATCACCTGCCTGATGGATCTGGGCAACATCCTCACCCGGATGGGCAGGACTTCAGAGGCCAAAGAACATCTGCTCAGAGCGCTGGAAATTTCTGAAAACTCAAAGGCAGTTCCGAAAATGATCAAGATTCACCGTCGGCTTTCGGATGCTTTCAAATTGGAAAAAGACTTTGAAAAGGCACTTTTTCACATGGAAGCCAATCAGGAGTTGCGGAAGGATATGCTTGGCCAGGAGACGGCCAACAAAATAAAAATGATGCAAACGAGGTATGCCCTGGATCTCGTGCAAAAAGAGTCGGAGTTGGAAAAGGCCAAAAATGAAGAATTGAATATTGCCTACCTCCGGATCAACACCATCAACAAGAATCTGACAGATAGCCTCAATTATGCCAAGCGCATTCAAAATGCTTTTCTGCCCTCCAAACACAGATTTCGTCTTACCTACCCGGATTCTTATATTTTAAACCTACCAAAGGACATCGTTTCGGGAGATTTTTACTGGATTACGCAGAAAAATGGCTTTCACCTCCTGGCTGTAGCCGACTGTTCAGGCCATGGCGTTCCGGGGGCCTTTATGAGTATGGTGGGCATGTCTTTGCTGAACCAGATTGTCAATGAGCGGGGAGTACTTCAACCTGGTAAAATCCTCAATCAGATCAATCTGGCCCTCATCAACAACCTGAACCAAATGACAGAAGAAGGCAGTATGGAAGGGATGGACATCGGACTTTGTGTTTTTGACCCCAATTTTACCCAGGTGGTATATGCAGGCGCAAAAAGGCCGCTTTTGTACATTCAGGACGAGAAAATACACGAACTCAAATCAACCCCAATCAGCATCGGGTACGATCCTTACACGGATTTCAGTGAACGCACCCACCGCATCGAACTTACCAATGTTGACCAGCTCATTCTGACCACCGATGGTTACTCCGATCAGTTTGGAGAAGCTACCGGTAAAAAACTAATGGTGAATAAATTGAAGGAAATGCTGCTCAGGCAATACCAGCACCCTTCTGAAGATCAGGAAGAACAACTGAAAGAATATTACCTGAATTGGAAAGGGACAGAAGCTCAGACCGATGATGTACTCATCGTGGGAATTAAGCTCCGGTAAAAGACGGCCATCCTCCTTACTTTCGCACCTTTAATACGCCCCGCATCAGCATGTAATGTCCGGGCATGGTGCACACAAAACCATAATCTCCTTCAAAAGGCGGAACTTCAAAATAGAGGGTTGTGTTGTTGGTTGGCTGCACAATGGCTGAGTGAAAAAGAACCATGTCTGTGTCCGGAATATAGTTTTTCTGGTTGCCTTTCATGCCCAGTTTTGCAGCGGCCTCCCCCACTTTATCTGTGCATCCTGGCTTAACGAGAACCAGATTGTGCTGCATGTCGTCGTAGTTGTTAAAAATGAGCCGGATCTTCTGTCCTGGCCGGACTTCAATCACCGACTGATCATACTTCATTCCCGGAGTTGTACCTAAAGAAATGGTTTTATCAGGCCCACGCGTCCAGTCTGCCGGTAATCGGGTCACCATCCGCTTTTCCTTCGGAACCACCAGGCTGCCAATTCCGGAGGCAGGCATAGGTTTTACAGCAGCCCTGGTCTTCTTTGGCTCCATCGTTTCCTTTTTGGGAACAAAAGCAGGCAGTGGCGATTTTGCCTTATAACCTGGGGTAGCCGGATCCAGAGCCGGCCCATCCGGAAAAGCATTCAGTGTATAATATCCTGTCGGATGCAGAACCTCATAGCCCTGGTCTGAGAGCACTCCGGTTGCCCCGATTTCATGGATAAA
>JBIPNA010000078.1:0-11934 GCA_044375665.1 Catalimonadaceae bacterium | reverse complement strand
CGGGTGCTTCGAATAAGCTTGGTCGAAGAGACAGAATCGATGGATGTGGCATACAAATGCAGCCAGGTATCATGAGGAACCGAATCCTTGACAATGGTGATGCCTCTGCGGTTGTTGACCGTTACGTTTTCTGCTGTTCCATAGCTCAGGGTAACCGAACCTGCATCGATATTGACAGCAGGTGCCGACTGAGTGATGGTATGGTAGCTGTTTAGGGCGACGGTACTGACCGATTCGACACCTGGAGCACCGTACATGGGCAGATTGACCGGCATGTTGAGGATTTGCGGTGCAGCCTGCTGGAATTCGGCGGTATACTGTTTGGCAGTAGTATTGCCTTGCGCAAGGTGTAGCTGAGTAGGTCTGTAAGCTCCTGCCTTTCCTACGGGGAATACTTTGGTTTCGAGGCGGATAAAGGTCCCGTCATTGGCTCCGGAAGAAGACGACCCATTGCCAAGGGTTCCGTCCAGTTCGAAGGTATTGGCGGTGGCACTTCGGACGGTCCAGATTCCATTGGCGTTTGGATTTGCTGCATTGTCACGAATTTGAACCACATCCCCATTTGAAAGTCCATGGGCATTATGGGTTACCACAATCGGAGTTCCGGAAGAGGTTCCGCCAGAAATTCCTTGTCCAAACCGGGTAAAATTGCCTCCTGATCCGGCACCTTGGGCCGTTGAGCTCACAAGGTCGAAGTTATTGGCATCGATCCGTATTACAGACCAGTTACCGTTTAGGGCGGCAGGCGTTGTACCCGTTACCCGAATACGGTCACCTGTCTGCAAGCCATGATTGGTTCGTGTCATCCGTACGGGTGTGGCATTGGCTACTGTTGTAATGGGCGTTGAAGTCCCGGTCTGGCCGCTAAGGGTATTGACGACCTGGGCAATTTTTCCATCTACATAACTCGTTTCCGAACCACCGACGATGCTGGCGGTTGGGTTGTTGAGATTGAGGCTACCTCCTCCGCCGAGGGTAATAATTCCGGAACGAAGGTTGAGGCGCCGACCCACTTCGATGTTGCCTGCGGACTTCTCAATGGTTCCTCCGAACACCATGACCGAATCGCTCACGGTGGTGGTTCCCGATCCGAGATCCAGGTTTCCGCCCTCCAGAACGGCCAGATTCCGTGTTGTGACAGCTCCTGCAGAGACTGTTATGCTTCCTCCACGGGACGTCAGGGAGTCGTTTACCTGCAGGTTGGCGGTTGGGAAGGTCAGTGTACCTCCTTTGTTGATGAGGTGACCGATCCGGTAGTTGGCGCCCCCAAAAGAAACGTTTCGGTTTCCATTGACAATCAGGGAATCCCGGATCAGGGTATTGGAAAGACTTCCCTGGCCTGTTGGAAGAGCCAGATTTCCACCAGAAACCGTTAGGCGGACGGTTTCGATGAGGCCGGTCGCTTCTTTGTCGGATTCTCCATCCACGTACACATCAAAATAACCGGTTCTTCCCGGGAAGGCATAGGCACTGGTATCGAACACGAAGGCATCGGTACTGATCACATTGATGGTAAATGTGGTGGTGGTCGGTATGGAGGCCACTTCCCAGCTTCCGTTGGCTTTCACATTTCCTTTGGATCCGGCAATGGCCACCATCTGGCCCACTTCCAGGTTATGGATGCGGGCGGTGGTCACCGTAATGGCAGATGGGCCATTGGCCATAGCATTGATCGGAATCATGGCCAGCGGAATCACGGTTCCTGTTCCAGGGGTATAGGTACCGGATGCAAATCCGGCGAGGGTAAAACTCGTTCCGGAAACCGAGGTCACCTTCAACGGCCTGGCGGGCACCGAAGCGCCGCGGACATTGGTCAGAAGTACCTGGTCTCCCAAGACCAAACCATGGGCTGCGGTGGTGGTGACGGTAATGACATCCGGATTGTTGGTATAGGTCAGATTGGAAATACGCGGTCTTCCCCGCAGGATGTTTTTTCCCTGGAAGGAGAGTTCGGTGGCATTGCCTGGAATGTTCTGGGCAGAATCGGTGACAAACCGGACAGATCCATTGATGTTGGAGAGATTGTCGTGCGCAAACCGGATTTGCGGCGTTTTTCCACTGACCGTCAACGCTGCGTTTTCACCATAGATGACCAGCATCGATCCTGAATTATTGGCGATGTTCAGGTTGCGGCAAACGGCATCCGGGGTTGAAATGATGGGCATAAAAGGCTTCGCAGGGGCATTGGTGATGGTCACATCCTCTTCGGCCAATGGAACACGCTGGTCGCACCAGTTGGCATCGGTGTTCCAGTCGTTGTTCACAGCCCCGATCCAGAAAGCACCGGTAGGCAGATTTCGGCTAAATTCGTTGGAACCCAGGTCTGGTCTGGATACATCCCGAACCAAAAGGCTATCGAAATCAGCTCTGTAGGCTACATTAATGCCTTTGTCTTTGATCGGGCAATTGTCAGTGGACAGTGCCAGGTTGCCATTTGCAGCAGGCTGAACTTCTTCAAAATTGGCATAATTGAAGAGGTTTTCCACCGAGCCGGCTCCCGCAAATCCCTGCCAGTTTGAAATGGTGCTGATGGGTGTCGTATTCCACAAAGCCAGGAAGGCATTTGATCCTTCGGCATACAAAAGGTTGTGGGTAAAGTCGCTTCCCTGCCAGTTGAGGGTATTGTTTACCCCGGTTGAATAGCTGACACCTCCGGGATTGGTAGAGGCAGAAACAAAGAAAATGTTGTTTCGGACCACCGCCCGACCGGAGCTGTTCTTCCGGTAACCATAGAGAATGGAATTGGCATTGCCCGAATTGTTCCGCAACCAGACGGTGTTGAAATAGATTTTAGGCAAGGTGGATCCCAACTGTCCCGGGTTGTGGGGAACCTCATTGAGGAAACCATGGCATCTCGGACTGAATGAATTGCCAGCCCCCACAATAGATGCCTGATTGTTGACCATCCACCATCCTGTACCCTGATTGGTAGGTCCCCAGAGGGTGACAAAGTTTCCCTGACGAAGCGTGGTATTGTTGTAAATCCGGTTTCGGCTGATGATTCCTTTCGCTTCGGCAGCTCCAACAAGGACCATGGTGAGGGTTGACATTCCTGATCCTCCATTGTTGATCCGGATGTTGTACACTTCGTTGGAATCGACGGTTGCTGACATACCGATCCGGGAAGGAATCCGAATACCAGTCCCGGTGTTTGTACCCGAACTTCCGGATCCGGAATATCCTTCCAGTACAAATTGATTTGTATTGGGTACAGAAGAAATACGCCAGTTTCCATTGGCCGAAGTATTCCCTGTCAGACTTTCAATCCGGACATAATCTCCCACTGAAAATCCATGACTGTTCCAGGTAATGGTTCCGTTGGTACTGCCGTTGAGGGTTGCCGATAGCCTTGGTCCAAACCGGACAAAGGTGAGGGTCCGGTCGAAAAAGCTGTAATCGGCAGAGAGATGATGCATTTTGTTGTTTTTGATCAACACTTTTTGGGCATTCTCAATACCAATGGTCACGTTGTGATCTACAGAACCAGGCATCTGGATGTGGGCGAAACTGTTTCCGGAAATGGTAACAGAGTCGGTTCCCGTGGAACGGACCAGATAGGTTGGCGCAGCACCTGTACCGCCTACCCGGATGGTATCTTCAGCGGCTGCAGCTTCGGTTCCCCCCATGGTATTGTTTTTCAGTTCTATCCTTCCACCCTGGAGATTAAAACCCTGAACAGCTCCAACAGAACCACTGAATGAAATCGCATTGATGTTCCGGATCAGGTTGTTTTCCACCAAAGTGGGCACTTCATTTCCCACATTGATGTTGAAGCTTTCCAGTGATATACCGCGGCTGAAAACCATGGCATTTCCACTTGCACCTGCTTCCTGGCCTCCAATGAAATTATTGGAAATCACATTGTTGTTGGATTTCAATCCCGGAACAAAGTTGATGCCCTGGAAATTGGCCGCACCCACAGCGGGTGGCTGGGAAAACTTGTTGAAAATGCTGTTTCCTGTTATTTCCCAGTCTCCGCCATTCCCAAGACTGGTGACAGAAACAGCCACTTCATCGAATTGAGAAATCTCGTTGTCGATGATCCGGTTACCGCTGTTGAGGCTGTTTCCGCTGTTTTGAGAATATACACAACGGGTGGCAAGGATGTCGTATGCTGCCACCACCTGGCCATTAAAAGGAGGGTTGGGATCGGCCGTCATATTGGGCACGCCTCCCGTGTTGATGATGGGGGCGGTGGTTGGCCTTTGCTGGCAGGAAAACTGAACTGAACCTCCATTTCCCTGATATCCAGGACTTAAGGAACGGAAAGTCCCATTGAATCCATGGCCGGATTCCGGACCGGTAATTCCGGAAATGGTGAATTCATCGCCCACCCGAAGTCCGGAATTTTTACTGAAGTTAACGGCAGGCAAATACGAACCCTCGCCACCACAACCGGATGGCTGCCAGGTATCGAGAATACTACCGTTACAGCCGTATTGCGTTGGGGTAATGGAACCAATGGTAATCCGGGTGTAAAAGGTACCGCCTGAGGTATAGGAACCGGTTGCCGTACCGGTTAACGTAACCGTAAATTGATTGGTAGCAGAAACAATGGCAAAAGGATTTCCCTGAAATTCCTGGTTGGGAGAAATTCCTCCAAATCCGCCGATTCCTGCTGTAACGCAATAAAACCGCTGCCCAATGGCATTGGCTCCGAAGGTTCCGTTGGCAACTGTAAAATAGTAGGTCACCTGGCCTGCAATGGGTGTATTGTTGAGGTAGGTGCAATTGGTGATGGCTTGTGGAGAAGAGCCGGAGATCATCGGGATTCCAGGCCGGCTAAACACAGGTGTACCAGTAAATCCGGTTCCCCCGAGCAAGGCGCCGGGGGTATTTCCAAACGAAATAACGCCGGGGTACGAAGGATACCGTGGTTTGGTGGAATCGGCTCCTGAAGCATTTTCCCAGATGGAAAAGGCATTGTTGTCCAACCTGCGGGCATAATGGGTGCCGTTGGAGGAGTAGACACCCTGCACTCCATTAATAGACACCGGATTGCCCGACAAGAGTCCATGGTTGTTGGATGAAACGACCATGGGCGAAACTAAAAACCGACCTCCACTGACATAAGACCCGGTGACATCTGTGCCACCGTTGGCGCCATTGGAGTTTCGGAGGGTGAACCGGTCGGAGGCGGTCACATCGATCTGCCAGCCCGTATACCGGTTGATTTCGGTTTCAAAATTTCCACCTGTTCCATCCACATCTGCCAGGCGAACAGCCCAGCCGGAAATCATGTTGTGGTTGGCAGAGGTGGTCACCTCGATCAAACCACTTCCGAGCTTGGTTACGTTGGTTACAAATAAGAAGACCGATCCGTTTCCAAAGGTTCTCCAGGCCGTAGCTAGGGCCGGGGGACCCGCCTGTTCTTTCCACAATCTCGCATCGGTGTGAAAGTTAATAGATCCGGTTCCCGGCGTATAGGTTCCTGCGGTGAGAATGAGGGGATTGGTTGCCGCCGGATCCCGGTAAATTTCCAGTTCATCGGAAGAAATTGCCTTGGCATAGTAATCGCCGTTGCTGTTGGTAGCAGCGTATGTGAGTCCAGAACCCTGAAGTCCGGGTCCTGCTACAGGTTGAATAGCCCCGATGGGAATATTGTGATCGATGATGGCTCCCAGTTGATTTGCAGTCCTGACCGTTACCGGATTGGTTGCAGTGAGGGCATTGACGAAATAGCTTACCCTGAAATCACCATTTCCGGTACTACCATCCAGCTGAAAAGTTCTCGGCCCAGTTACTGTGATTTGCCAGTTTCCATTGGCAGCATAATTTCCATGCACCCCTTCTATTAAAATATCCTGTCCGGTCACAAACCCATGATTCACACCTGTGGTAATGGTGATGGGTGTCGTATTGGAGGCGTTTACAATTGAGCCGTAACCAAGACCTGGCATCAGGTTGTTTGAAATACCTATTACGATAGGCTCAAGGCGGCGGTCGGCATTGGAGGAGATCCGGCAAGATTCAATGGAATTGTTGCTGTTTCCGATTGAAGGGCTGCCGGCAAAATAAACTGTACCGGTGTAAGTGCTGGTTTCATCCGATCCTTCCAGGATCATGTGTTTAAAATTATTCTGCTGAGCTCCGTTTTGAAACCTCAGGGCGGAAGCATTGCTGCCTGTTCCTTTGTTGAGAAAACGCCATTTGTCGTTTCCTTCAAAAGTTATGTTGTCAGCTCCGTCCAAAACCAGAATGGCATTGGAAGAAGGAACCCCAGTATTGCTTGTTTCGATTACCGAACTGCCCTGGTAACGTATCGTCACCGGTTGTGTCTGATTCTGGAAAAAAGTGACGGGGAAAACTTCGGTTCCGCCATTGTCGGCTCTGCCTTCATAAGTAGACTGGAATGTGAAAATGGCCGGGGCAGTAAACCGCACATCGTTGTATTCTGCCGCTACAGATGTCAGATTTGGGAAGTTTCCGGTTGGGCCAACCGAATAACCTCCACCGGGAGGGGTCACTGTGGAGGGACCCCCAACGGCAAACCAGGAACCGGTAGAACCGGCCAGTCCACTTAGATCAAGCGGTTTGGTACTTACGAAATCGTAGTAGCGGGCTGTAGAAACCGAATAGGTGCTGTTTTTGGTGACATTTCCTCCCACCGAAGCAAACCCGGATGTGAGGTTGGTGTTGGTTTGGCCCAATCGCTGGTCGGTTGTCAGCGTATCGTTGGTTACTTTTACCGAAGCCAGGGCAGTAACAGAACCTGTAGGGGCATCGGTTCTGCGGATACGCCAGTTTACTCCCCCGATGACCGGTTGGGAACCTACATTTTGAATTTTGGTCCCGGAAGCCTGGTTTGCCCCGGTTCCGGCAACCGAAAAGCTCAGGGTTTTTTGGGTGGCATCGTTGGTAAAACCTTGAATGGTCATAGGTTTAAAACCGGTGGTTGTTCCGATCGGGAAGGTCATCCCTCCGGAGGCACCTACGCCAAAAACTTTACGTAATCCACCAATGACATAATTGTTCCGGTCTCCACCTGAAATGGCGGTAAAACTGGAAGGATTGGTTACGATCAGGTTGTCGGCGGTATTGTTCAAACGACCCGATACCACCGAAAGGGCATTGGTATTCCAGCCACCGGTTCCGGAAAGGGTTCCAAATACGGTGTTGGCAGCTCCCCTCAGGGAAAGCGGGCCGGTGGTCAGGGTGAAGGCATTGGTTTGCACATCTCCTGAAATCCATTTTGTGGCAACAGATCCAAAATTGGCATTTCCTGTAAGCTGCAGAATTCCGGATGGTTTTTGAATCTGGAGGTCAAGGTTTCCTGAAAAAGTTCCGCCAACCTGAATGTTCTGATTTCCGGAACCATTAAAAATGACCGGAGATTGTGTGTATGGTACTGGAGATACAGAGGTCAGGGTTTGGGTAAATGTGCCTCCGGTTTGTGCAAAATTACCCAGGAAATTCCAGCGCACTCCTTTCAACTGACTTCCGGAGGCTGCACTGTTGATTGTTCCGGCTGACTGACTGAAAGTACCTGAAACATTGATGGTGGCTTGTCCCTGATCCTGAATGGGGTTGAAAACACCGCCATTGACGGTTAGATTACCAACATTTAAGGTAATCCTTGTGGTATTGTTGTTTCCGTTCTGCAGGTAAAAGGTTCCGGCATCCAACTGGAAATTTGGGTATTGGATGGTGGTAGTTGCAGGGTTAGCCGACTGGTGGGTAAGGGTAGATGTACCAGTAGATTGAACACGGAATGTCCCCAGGACCACCAAAGGCGGATTGTTGAATGAAAGGGCTGACGTTTGTCCGGTAGAATTCCAGGTAAAGTTGGCATATAATAAACTGCGCAGGTTTGGCGAGCTGTTGGTAACACCATAAACCTCTACTGTAGACCCAGGTAAAAAAGTTGCAACCGTGCTTCCCGAAACTGCCCCAAGTAAATCGCGGGAGGTAGAACCTCCATTTCGTCCATGTCGGTACAGTGCTGAACTTCTGAATACTGCCTGTGTACTTGCAGCCCAGGTTGTGGCACTTCCGCTTTCCTTAATGTCCAATATTCCCGCAACATCAAGATCAACTCCTGCTCCGTTTTGAGGATTGAAGTCGCGATAACCCAGGATTAATGTAGCGCCATTTTCTACCACAACCTGATCGATGTTGCCAAAACTGCTACCATTGCCAATTTGTACTCCGCCGACGAGCAGTCCGTTAGCGCCTACCATGAATCCGCAAAGCTTGTCAGCTGAATTGGAAGGAAAAACGTCCCGGATTGTTTCGGTGGTTATGCCCGAAATGATGGTCCAGTTTTGGCCATCGTTGGCTGTATAAAGAATGGTTCCGTTTGCACCGACAGCAAAAGCTTCTGATCCATTTCCATGTCTGACAGAAAGCAGGTTTTCGGTAGTCGGAGAGGTTACTGAATTCCACGTAGGTGCTGCATTTGAGGCATTGGTTGACCTTAGAATTACACCTCCGTTTCCAACAATGATCCCATTGTTGGTTCCGTTGATAGAAATATCATTCAGAACGGCACCCCCTCCTATGGTCAGTGCAGTATTCCAGGTTGGATTGGAGCTCCATGCTGCAGTGGTATTTCTGTAATATCCCCCGGTTCCAACAACATGGGCCTGATTTGTCCCCATGTAGCTTCCCAGTAAATTAGTACCTCCAGGAAAAAGCGAAGAACGATTGTCATATATACCACCTGCTCCACCCGAAACAACCACGACCGTTCCTCCCTCTCCCACGATCAATCCATTACCTGAATTGATTTCTACTGAGCGTAAATGGGTGGTGGGGTTGCCACCCGTTACCGTAACTGTATTGTAAGTCGTATTCCAGAACTGGTTGGCTGCCGGTCCGTTGGCTAAACGGATCAGGCCATTGTCACCCACGAGAATTGACCGCTGTCCTGTGCTGAATACACTTACAGAATTCAGGTTGTCCGTTGGACTACCGGAGATGGTTGGAGCCGTCCAGCTGGTTCCACCGTCCGTTGTATACCGTGAAAATCCACCGTTGCCTACCAAAATCCCATTGAGCGAAACCCCGGATGAAGTAGCCGATGCATTCAGTTGCGTTGTTCCGGCGGGACTGTTGGTGGAAGTGATGTTTACAGGATAATTGATGGTCACCTGGTGTCCGTTCTGAATCTGAATGATTCCGGACGCACTGGTTGGGAAGCCGGTGGTGGGTACAATCCAGCTGGTGCCGTTGTGTTGCTCCCATGTTCCGGGCGTAAACCAGCTGCCGGTCCTGCGGCTTCTCCAGTTGCCATTGGCAGATGGAACCGGGATGGTTGGCGGGGTCGGTTCGGCACAACCTCCTGTATTTGAAAGCGTGATGACGAGTTCAGCGGGTGGACTGCTGCTACATGGACCATTTGCAGTTACCCTTAGGGTTGCTGTTGGTGCAATATAAGTTGATGCAAAAGTTATGGTAGCTGAAGTCCCTGCTGGTGTAATGGTTCCAGCCGTGGCGGGCGAAATGGTCCAGGTATATGAACTGGCACCGGGGACTGCAGAAATGGAATAGGCCACACCAGCCTGCCCGCATGTTGGCGTTGTGGAACCACTTATGGCTCCGGGTTGGGCCGGAGACGATGCGGTTATGGTAACCGGAAACAAGGCACCCAGTTTTGTTCCACCTCCTCCACCGGAAACGGACCTCAGTCGAAATGAGTAAACCCCCGGAGCAAGGCTTGGAATGGAAAAGGTGCCTGTGCTCCCTGTAATGGCAGCAAATGTGGGAGAACTGTTTGAAAGGGCAGTGGTTGAACCGAGTCCCGTGGCAACGGTGGCAAGGGAAGCATCCAGGATGTCAATAGTGAATGTGTTGGTAGAACTGTAATTCTGCCCGGCAGGTGTTGAAAGCTGAACCGAAATTCCAGTTTGCCCTGCACAAAATGGTCCGGCAGGTGTGGTTCCGGTAATGGTATTGCAACTGGAAATGGTGACGGTAAGCGCAGTTGACCAACCTGAATTTCCGCAGGAGTTTTTCGCTCTCACTTGAATTTGTGGAGTACCCACATAAGGATTCCAGGTCATTGTCATGCTGGCATCTGTACCGGAAAGAATGGTCCCGGCAGAATCTGGAATTATTCTCCATTCATAATTTGTAGCCCCTGATACTGTTGCTACAGAATAGGTATACGTTCCAGAAATCGAGCTGAGACATAAAAAAGAACTGGCTCCGGTTGGGGTTCCGGGGACTCCAGGAATGTTTCGGATATCGCTTAAATTGGAGCTTGCCAGGGATGCAACAGAAGGCGTGGTTCCGCTGACACCGTTAACGCGGATCCGGTAATTTGAACCCGCAGGCTGACCACCTGGTATGGTGGCAGAAACCGAACGGTTCAAAGGACCTGTACCCGAAGCCACATTATTTGCTGTTCCAATGATGGTTCCCGGAAAATTCCCGGAAATATCAGAAAGCTCGGCTGTAAACTGATTGGTACCTGCAACGGTAACACCCACAGGAACTGAAAAGTTGACCGTAAGTGGCGCACCGGCACAGCCATTGAATGCAGCACTGGTTGTAATGCAGGGAGAAATGTTGGTAACCGAAAATGTCTGCCAACCTGAAACCCCGCAGGCATTTACTGCACGTACCCGCACCGTGGCCGTTCCGGAGTACGAAGGATTCCATACTACAGACCCAACTGTATCGGTACCCGTAATTTTTCCGGCACAGGTGGGTAAATCGCAGGGGTCCAACTGGTTACTGACAGTTGGCGTAATCTCCCATTCATAGGTTGTGGCGTTGGCAACTTTATTGATGGAAAATGGTGTAACTGTAGACGCATTACTGCAAACCTGCACCGGACCAGAAATTGTACCAGGTGTAGAAGGAGCTGCCACCACAATGGTGGCTCCATACCAAAACCCCGGAGTAACGGGATTGGTTCCCCTTACCCGGATTCCATACCCTGTTCCTGCCGGGGTGGCAATGGGAAAAGTTGCTGTCAGGCTTTGGGAAGCATTGCTTGTGGAAGCAAGGCTTCCCAATAAAGTGGTGGTTCCGCCATCTTCTGCAAACTTTCCGTCTGAATCGGATAGCTCGGCCTGAAACTGGTTTCCAGGATTGAACGTCACCAGGAAATTTGGGGGTGGTGTGAAGCTGATGGCCGCAGTATTATTTCCGGCTTGTGAACAAAAAGTATTCTGGGAAAGACTCAGGCTTATCGGGCTGAGGTTTGTAAAACCCAACCGACCAAATATGGCTGATTCTGAGTTGGCAGAAGCATTTCCCCATCCAGGGACATTGGCCGTAGGAATGTTGTTGGGCCTCGCCGAACCTGTAGCATCGGTTGTATGATATCCTGCTACATAAACTCCATTTGAAAATGGAAATGCTGTAAAAATTTCTGTATTCGAGCCACCGATACCGGTCAAAGTATCCCAGGCCCCTGTCAGAAGAGACGAATAAACCGGAGAAGATAAATCAGGACGATACACCCGGATAAACTGATTCCAGGAAGATATGGAACCGGTTCCCGGCTTGGGCATTTTCTGGTGGGCATCGGCAGTTGTCAGGGTTCGCCTGCCTGTGGCTACTATGGCTACACTTCCATTGGCCGAGACGTTCATCCGGGTATTCCCTTTGGTCGTATTCAGATCAGGGAATCCGGAATTGGGCAAAAACCAATTGTCCAGCTTGGGATCATTGCTGCGTGCCCCAAGACCGGTGGGGTTGTCAGAATATTCGGCAACGAAAGTAGAATGATACAGTTTTGGCTGAACAGGAATGGGCCCGGAAGGGACCCGGATCAGGTCGTATTTTCCGATCCAGGTATAGTGCCCGGTCTCAATGGTATTTACGCCGGAATTGCTGTTTTTAAAGCCAGAGGCTCCTCCGTTAAAAAACAACTGGTTTCCTTTCCAGAACATGTTGCTGCTGAACCCATGCTGCCTGGCCAAAACCACGAGGCGGTCTGCCGCATAGTCGATGTCGACCGCATCAATGTACTGATCGGGC
>JBIPNA010000077.1:0-11942 GCA_044375665.1 Catalimonadaceae bacterium | reverse complement strand
CCAACCATTTTTTTCATTTTCCCATTAATAACAACCTGCAGCCTGATTTTCTGAGCCCCTTCAGGAATTGGCATACTATCAGGAATTAATTTAATATTTTGCTTTACTGCTTCAAAAATCAAATTTTTGGTCAATTCATCTGGGATCAAATACTCATATTCACCCAGTACGGGCATCCTTGAAATTCCCTGATAAGTCATTCTTTTGCCTGAAAAAAAAGATGCCTCATAAACCGGGCACTTTCCTTTACATGGCCCTTGTTGTATGTAAATCAGTAAATTTGAATTTGCATCCGCCAGCAAATCATTGTCTTTTTGCTTTTGCTTACCTACTCTGCATGCTGATACCACAAACAGGATAAGGAAAGGAAAGAGAAAAGCATTAATTTTAAAGGCTAGCCGCATTCGTTTTCAATTCAAAAGCAATTATCATTTTTTTCTGTGTTACCCCCAAAATGAACGAAACTCAGCTTCCGCCCAGAAAAAGTAAAACAGGTCTCATTGTAGTCCTGGTAATATTTCTACTTGCCGCGAATGGCTTTCAATTCTGGTTAAGCCAACAAGACAAAGAGGAAATTCATGAAAAAGAAATAACCATTCAAAAGAAAACAGAAGATTTAACCAAAGCATCTGGAGCCTTGGATTCAATGCGTAAAGAGCTCACCATCAAGATTGCAGAGATTCAAAGACTAGGAGGAGACACTGCCAGTATTGGGTTGTTAAAAAGGCAAATCGAGCGGGACCTCCGGAATGCAAGACGGCAAAATTTCAAGTCAAAAGAAATGATTAATGATTTGAAAGGTAGGATTGAGGATTATGAAATGCAACTGGTTGCCAAGGACGCTGAAATTGAAAAATTAAAGAAAGAAAATTTCGCTTTGTTTGAGAATAACAAACAATTGAAAACCAAAATAGTAGAGAGTGAAGATTCCATTTCAAAACTTTCCCAGACAAAAGCCAAGCTTTCCGAGCAGGTAGAAATGGCGTCAAGACTAAGGGCTGAAGATATTCGGATTTCAATTATTGATACAAAAGGGAGAGAGAAAGAGGAAGAAGATTACAGAGCCAAGAAGATATCCAAGCTTAAAGTTAGTTTTCGGATTGCTGACAATAAAGTGGCAAGAATTGAAAACAAGGAAGTCTTTATGCGAATAACAGATCCTGAAGGGGGTTACCTCTATGACATTGGGTCAGGTGGAGGCACTTTTAGCTTGGATGGTCGTGAAAGTCCATACACTTCGAAATTGAGCTTTCTATTCGATAACAAGCAGACACCATTAAGTTTCGTTTGGGAGAAGGGATCAGTTTATAAAACTGGTACTTATACCATTGAGCTTTTTTCAGAAGGAGTCCGGATTGGCCAAACCAATCTTGTAGTTCGCTAAAAAAGACTAAGTGCACTTGTCTGGATTTCTTTTTTTGCTACCTTTGCGGCCCTTTTGATAAATAAGCAAATGCACAAAAATTACGAAACGGTATTCATTCTAACTCCCGTTTTGTCTGACCAGCAGACAAAGGATACCGTAGAAAAATTCAAAACACTCATCACATCCCAGGGGGGTGAGATAGTGAACCTGGAGAATATGGGTTTGAAGCAACTGGCCTACCCAATTCAGAAGAAAAACAATGGTTTTTATGTTTTGATAGAATTCAAATCAGAACCATCGTTTATCAAGACCCTCGAGGTCGAATACAAGCGTGATGAACGTATAATTCGATTTCTTACTACATCACTTGACAAGTATGCTGTAGAGTACAATTCCCGAAGAAAATCAGGGAGCTTTGGAGTTACCCGTGAAGAAAAAGCTGAAGTCGCCTCTTAAATTTTACTGCCATGATTTCAAATTCGGACAAAAACATCCCCATTAAAAAATACTGCAGATTTCGGAAAGCAGGAATCAAATATATTGATTACAAAAACCCTGATTTCCTTTTAAAATTTCTGAATGAGCAGGGCAAAATACTTCCCCGTCGCTTGACTGGTAACAGCTTAAAATACCAAAAAAAATTGGCTTTAGCTGTAAAGAAGGCACGCCATCTGGCTTTTCTTCCTTATGTAGCCGACGGTTTGAAATAATTTGCCAACCCCTGAATTAAGACTCATATGGAACTTATCCTGAAAGAAGATGTTAAAAACCTGGGCTTCAAGAACGATGTTGTTCAAGTCAAGCCAGGATATGGCAGGAATTATTTAATTCCTCAGGGAATGGCTGTTTTAGCCACTCCATCCAACGTAAAAGTGATGAATGAAAACCTTCGCCAGGCGGCTCACAAAGCAGAAAAGTTGCTTAAAGATGCAACTGATCTGGCAGCTGGAATTGGCGAAATGGTTCTCGAAATAAAAGCTAAGGCAGGAGAAACAGGTAGGATATTTGGGGCGGTCACGTCTCTTCAAATATCTGATGCATTAAAATTAAAAGGTTTTGATGTTGACAGAAAGCGAATTACCATACCAAATGATGTTAAAAATCTTGGCGAGTATGAGGCTACAATAATTCTCCACAAGCAAGTAACGCACAAAGTAAAATTTGCTGTTACAGGCGAATAAGAAAATTTTGTTGAATTCAGAAAAGCAACGATGGACATCGTTGCTTTTTTTTTGTTCCATTTTTCTCATGTTGAATAAAATTCGGGAAAGGGTCCTTTCCAAAAAAATCCGGACTTCGATAGGTTGAAAAGTTGATCCGAAAAGGCATTTTTTGGTTTTGATTCGCACCAATATTCAATTCCAAAATCAACGACCTAAAAGATAGTTAAATTTGAACATTCAAATAATCGGTTTTAAGAATCCGCCATTCTTGTCTATGTTTGGATATTCCTTTCCGATATGGATTCATTTAGCTTTCTATCCAATGCCCATACAGCCTATATCGAAGGCTTGTATGAAACCTATCAAAGAGACCCAGGAGCCATAGATGCTCAATGGAAGAATTTTTTTGAGGGTTTTGAATTCGCACAACAATATGGAGTTACAGCAAGCCCGGCCAACCGAATATCATCGGACGTCCCCAATTCAGAAAAATCGAAGTCTCAGGACTTGAAAAAAGAATTTGCCGTTGCAGCCCTCATTGAAGCATACCGGAGTAGGGGCCATCTAAAGGCAAATACAAATCCTGTCCGCAAGAGAAAGGACAGAAAACCTGAATTGGAACTTTCAGACTTTGGCTTGGAGGAAAAAGATCTTGATCTTCAGTTTGAGGCTGCGAAACTCCTAAAAATGGAGGGAGCCAAGCTTTCCCAGGTCTTAGATCGTTTGCAAAAAATTTACTTCGGAAAAATCGGATTTGAAATCGCCTATATCCGGGACCCTGAACAAAGAGCCTGGCTTATGGAAAAGGTAGAGTCTGAATGGCCTCAATTTTCCCCCAGTATTGAACAAAAGACAAGGATTTTAAAAAAATTAAATGAAGCTGTAGTTTTTGAAAACTTCCTTCACACCAAGTATGTAGGTCAAAAGCGTTTTTCCCTTGAAGGCGGTGAAACTACAATCCCAGTCCTTGATTTTTTAATTACGACAGGTGCCAACCTGGGAACAGAAGAAATCGTAATTGGTATGGCCCACCGGGGCAGGTTAAATGTCCTTGCCAATACAATGGGTAAAACCTACGAACAGATTTTCAATGAATTTGAAGGCGCTGCTATTCCAGACCTGACGATGGGAGATGGTGATGTTAAATATCATTTGGGATACAATTCTGATCAGGTAACACCAAATGGCGAGCAGGTTCACCTCAAACTTTGCCCAAATCCATCTCATCTCGAGGCAGTTAATCCAACGGTCCTCGGTTTTGTGAGAGCCAGAATGGCAATGGAATATGGAAACGATGCCAGAAAAATTATGCCCCTTTTGATTCATGGGGATTCAGCTCATGCCGGGCAAGGTGTCGTTTATGAAGTAACACAAATGGCCAAGTTGGAGGGCTATTCTGTTGGCGGGACAATCCACCTTGTCATCAACAATCAAATAGGATTTACAACTGATTTTGATGATGCAAGGTCGTCTTCGTATTGCACCGACCTGGCCAAGATTATTGAAGCTCCGGTTTTCCATGTCAATGGAGATGACCCTGAAGCTGCAATTTTCGCCGCAACATTGTCGGCAGAATTCAGACAAAAATTTGGGATGGATGCCTTTATTGATCTTGTCTGCTACAGAAGGCATGGCCATAACGAAAGTGATGAACCAAAGTTCACACAACCTTCACTTTACTCCATCATCGCCAGACATCCAAATCCAAGGGAAATCTACATGAAGGACCTTGTCGACAGAGGTTTTGTAGACGCTGACCTGGCATCAAAAATGGATAAAGAGTTCAGAGACTTGTTGCAAGAACGTCTGAATATGGTAAAGCAAACACCGCTTCCATATACCCAGCAAAAATTGGATCAGGAATGGCAAACCTTGCGCAAATCGACTCCAGAAGATTTCCACCGTTCACCAGATACGGGTGTTTCTTTGGAAGATTTAAATAAAATTGGTAGAGCGCTAATTCAACTTCCTGAAGGCTTTAAGCCACTTAAACAGATTGAGAAACTGATTCGGGAAAGGGAAGAAATGATCTTTTCGTCCAAACAGGTGAATTGGGCGCTTGCTGAGCTAATGGCATATGGTTCTATTTTGAAGGAAAAAAAAGTTGTCCGAATGTCGGGACAAGATGTTCAAAGAGGAACATTTTCACATCGACATGCAGTATTGAGAGATTTGGCAACCAATTTTCCATACAACTCATTAAACCATATTGAAAATGGGCAAGAATCCTTCCGGATTTTCAACTCTTTACTTTCAGAATATGCAGTTTTGGGATTTGAGTTTGGGTATTCTTTGGCCAACCCACATGCATTAACCATTTGGGAGGCTCAATTTGGTGATTTTGCCAACGGTGCACAGGTAATGATTGACCAATTCATTTCAAGTTGTGAATCCAAATGGAATCGAATGACCGGAATGGTTTTATTACTTCCGCATGGGTATGAGGGTCAAGGGCCTGAGCATTCCAATGCAAGACCAGAAAGATTTTTGCAGCTGGCAGGAGAATACAATATGATTGTGGCCAATATTACCAGTCCCGCCAATTTTTTTCATGCATTGAGGAGACAAATGGCCTGGCCTTTCAGAAAGCCACTTATTGTGATGTCCCCAAAATCATTACTACGTCATCCGAAAGTGGTTTCTGATCTGATGGATCTCACCAAAGGCTCATTTCAGGAAGTATTTGGCGACGGATATGTCAAACCGAAGGATGTAAAAAGAGTATTATTATGCTCAGGAAAGGTGTATTTTGATCTTTTAGAAAAACAGCAAACGGAAGGAAAAAAAGACACAGCTATAATTCGAATGGAACAACTCTTTCCTTTTCCCGAACAAAAGCTTGGCGAAGTTTTAAAACCATTCAAAAATGCGCCATTATTTTGGGTTCAGGAAGAGCCCGAGAATATGGGTGCATGGAGCTACATTCTTCGCCATATGCGTAAAACCCAGATTGAGGTGATTGGAAGAAAAGAATCTGCCTCTCCAGCTGTTGGCTTTTCAAAAGTGCACTCTAAGGAACAAATCCAAATTGTAGAAACTGCGTTTTCTGCTTAAAATTCCAAAAACAAAAAAACCTGTCTTATCTTTCAACTATGAGTTTTGAAGTAAAAATACCCAATGTCGGAGAATCCATTTCTGAAGTAACATTGGCCAACATTTTGAAGAAAGATGGTGAATTCGTCAACCAGGATGAAATCATCGGTGAACTTGAATCTGACAAAGCAACTTTTGAATTAACCGCTCCTCAGTCAGGGGTAGTAAGATGGGCAGCAACTTCTGGAACCACATTGGCTATCGGATCTACAGTTTGCAATATTGACTCAGCCGGAAGCCCGGTAGCCAGGGAAGGAACGCAGCCTGCAAGCCCGACCCCACCAACACCCAATCAAAATCCAGAAGGTGCCAATAGTGTTTTCGAAATTAAAATTCCTCCTGTTGGAGAATCCATTGTTGAAGTCACAATTGCCAATTGGAATAAAAAATCTGGAGATCTTGTAAACCAGGGCGAAATATTATGCGAAATTGAATCTGACAAAGCCACGTTTGAACTACAGGCAGAAGCATCAGGAGTTTTACAAATATTTGCTGAAAAAGGTTCTACCATGCCTATCGGGGAGAAAATTGCGGAAATAAAAATGAATTTTGAAGGGGAAGTACCTCCGATTTCAGAAGCCTCGCATGGAACTGAGACTGAAAAAATACAAGATTTTTCAAAATCAAGCCACGCTGTTATTACCCCTCTTGCTGCGAGAATTCTGGCAGAAAAAGGTATAGATCCCGCTCATGTCTCCGGATCAGGAGAAGGGGGTAAAGTGGTTAAGGAAGATGCCCTGAAGGCACAGTCCGGCTCCAAAGCAACAAGTGTCCCATTAAAAACAGAAGTTCCTGCATCCCAAGCAATTGCAGGAAACAGGTCATCCAGAAGGGAAAAACTATCCTCCTTGCGAAAAACTGTAGCAAGGCGATTGGTAGCTGTAAAAAATGAAACAGCCATGTTGACAACTTTCAATGAAGTCGACATGAAACCAATCATGGATTTAAGAAATAAATACAAAGATAAATTCAAGGAGAAGCATGAGGTTGGGTTGGGATTCATGTCCTTTTTCACCAAAGCTGTATGTGTTGCATTGAAGGAGTTCCCTGCTGTCAATGCCATGATGGATGGCGATGAAATCATTTTCAATGATTTTGCAGATGTGTCTATTGCTGTTTCAGCTCCAAAAGGATTGGTGGTGCCTGTTATCCGAAATGCTGAACTCCTCAATTTTGCCGAGATTGAAAAGGAGATTGTACGACTTGCCGGAAAAGCCAGGGACAATAAATTGTCGATTGAGGAAATGACTGGAGGCACCTTCACGATTACAAATGGGGGCATTTTTGGCTCTATGTTAAGCACACCAATTATCAATGCACCTCAATCAGCTATTTTGGGGATGCACAATATTGTGGAAAGACCAGTGGTAATTCAGGGTGAGATTGTGGTCAGGCCAATTATGTATGTAGCACTAAGTTATGACCATCGGATAATAGATGGTCGTGAATCAGTGGGATTTCTGGTCAGGGTAAAACAACTTCTTGAAGATCCACTTCGATTGCTGCTTGACGTTTAGCCCTGGCTTAATATTACTTGAAGAACTGCACGTGACTTTCTGAAATCCAGAAGCATAGCTCGTCTAATTTTACTGGATTTGGAAGCAACACATCTAATCTAAGTTCTCCACCTGAATTTGTCCAGGTGGATTTCCATTGTCCCAGATCTTCCCATTGCCCAATCAGGTTCCATGTTCCGAGAAAAGCATTTCCGAAACCTGGGTTACAAAGAATTTTATCTGGAGGCAGTTGAAAAAACCGAATTTGATTGGGGCAATGGAGGCCTGAAAAAAATTTAGATCTTGCCGGGAAAAGATTTTTAAAACCCAATAATAGGGCCGTTTGATGGTTCTGAATTTCGAATCCATGATTCCTTCGGGAAACTGTCTCAATTATTCTGCCTTTTTCCAAAGTCCAAATCTCGTCTGCCAGCCATTGAATTTCTTTGGCTTCATGGCTTACAATAAGGAGAGATGGTTTCCATTCAAGCTTCAGGACTTGAAGCATGTGGGCCAAATCGGTTTTGCTCTTTGCATCCAAATCAGAAAACGGTTCATCCAATAAAATCAAACCCGGCTTGCCGAGTCGAGTTTTAGACAAAGCCAGCCTCCTTTTTTCGCCACCACTCAGATCGCCCGTTTTCGAGTTAATTATTTTTTTCAGGCCAAATAAAACTACAGAACTATCCTTCCATTTTTTTGCTTCGTTTTTGGGATATGACCTGCACCATTGGTTTAATTGTTCATCAACAGAAAGAAATGGATCCAACTGTGGCATCTGAGGAATGAATGCCATATTTTCAAAACCTGGGAGAAGCCGCTGACCAACGGGCTTTAAAAGTTTTCCTTTCCAAAATATCTTCCCGGCATTAAGATGGAGATAACCGGCAAAAAAAGAAAGCAAACTGGACTTCCCTGCCCCATTTTGCCCAACAATCAGAACACATTGATTTTCAAAAACCTGAAGTTTGGGGATATTTAAAATATAAGTTCTTCCTGAAGGATGCGGGAATTGTATCCTATGAGCAGAAAGGAGTATCGGTTTGTTGGTCAAACTTTATCTGGATTGTCGTATTCTTGCTTCCAAAACAAAAGTAAATAAAGCTTGTTTCACCAATCATGTACAAAGGCATTTTACACACACATACCCTTGCAGTAGTATTATTTCTTGTTCTCTATCTGGTAAAAACCATTTTGCTGGTTTCTGGCAAAGAAAAGAGTCTGGAGAGGTTAACTCAAATGACCAAATGGCCAGAAAGGATTATCAGTGTCCTTTTCCTGGGGACGGGAATTTTCCTTTACCTCAATACAGGAAATAAGAGTTTACTCCTGCACATTAAAATTTCATTGGTTATTGCTTCTATTCCTTTAGCCATAGTAGGGTTTAAAAGAAAAAAATCTGTTTTGGCAATTCTGTCAGTTCTACTTTTAATCAGTGCATATGGACTGGCCGAAATGCATAAAAAGCAAATAACCCGGAGGCCAAAACCAGATCTTTCTCAAACAAATGGTCCATTGGACACCGGGAAGGCCCTTTATAAACAATATTGTACTGATTGTCATGGACCTAATGGGGATGCGGGACATTCGGGTTCAAAGAATCTCCAGGTATCTGAACTGGGACCAAATGAAAAGAAAGACCTGATCCGAAATGGAAAAGGAGCCATGCCAGGTTTCTCTCAGCTTTCCGAAGAAGAAATTGAAGGTATTCTTCAATATACAGATACATTTCTGGAAAAATAATGGTCCGGGAACCCTTTCGTTGGGGAATCATATCTCCAGGGAGAATCGCCCGGAAGTTTGCTGCAAGCCTTCCATTTTCTGAAAAAGGGAGCCTTCATGCGGTTTACAGCAGGGAAAAAGCCAAGGCTGAAATCTTTGGAGCAGAGTTTGGAAATGCAAAGGCTTTCGATGATATTAATGAGTTTCTGAAAGCTGGACAGATAGATGCTGCTTACATTTCGTCACCACATCCATTTCATTTTGAGCAGACCCTAAATTGCCTTAGTCATGGAGTGCCGGTTTTGTGTGAAAAACCAATGACCGTTTCCCGCAACCTAACATCAACCCTTATCGAAAGAAGTCAAAGAGAAAATTGTTTTCTCATGGAAGGAATGTGGACTGTTTTTCTTCCTCATTTCCAAAAAATGCTGCAACTGGTAAAAGAAGGAGAAATAGGAGATCTTATTCATATTCAGGCTGACTTTGGTTACAAGGCCGATTTCAACCCAGAAAACAGGCAATTTAACCCAGACTTAGGAGGTGGTGCTGTATTGGACATCGGAATTTACCCATTAGCACTTGTTTGTAAATTATTGGGCCAAATTGAAAGTATTCAGTGCACGGGAACCCGAGCCAATACAGGAGTTGACGATCATGTAATTTTTCAAGGTTTGGGGACCACAGGGGTTACATTTCAATCAATTGTAACTTTTCGTACAGACACACAAGTTAAGGCAACGATTTGGGGTTCAAAAGGAAAAATAAAAATGGATGCGCAATGGTTGCGCCCGGTTGGCATTACCTTGGAATGTGACAATAAAACATTTCGTTTCCACCCTGAGATCCAAGCTTTTGGGTTTCAATTTGAAGCGAATGAGGTCGCCAATTGCGTTCAAAATGGGACATTAATGTCGCCTATCTGGAGTCATGAAGATAGTTTAGAAGTAGCCTACTGGATGGACTATTTGATGGCAAACATACCAGGGAGAAGAAATGAACTTATTTGAACCCGAAATTCCATGTTTCAACTTAAATTTGTGGACTTATGCAGTCAGTCGAGGAGCAAAAAATGTTGAGAGTTGCTATACTTTCAATGTACAACAATGTGCCAAATCAAGGCATGCGGTCAATAAAGGCAATACTGGATAGAGAAAGTGGTCGATTCAATAATGTAGAATTCAGGTATCAGGTTTTCGAAACAAGGTTTCTTGATGAACATCCTGATCCGGAAGATTTTGACGTTTTTATCTGTACGGGGGGACCAGGAGATCCATTCGATGGAGTTGGAACACCCTGGGAAAACAAATATTTTGAAATGCTGTCTAAAATTCAGACAATCAACGCTTCAGAGGATGAACAAAAAAAATTCGTTTTTTCGATATGCCATTCCTTCCAGCTGATGTGTCGCTTTCTTGACATCGCAACAGTCAATAAACGAAGGAAAACTTCCTTTGGCGTCTTTCCATGTCACTTCACTGAAGAAGGAAATGCCGAGCCCATGTTTCATGGCCTGCATGATCCATTTTACATTGTAGATAGTAGAGACTGGCAATGCGTAATGCCAAACTTCGAACGAATTTCAGAAATCGGTGCATCCGTTTTATCATTGGAGAAATTCAGACCTCATGTCGAACTGGAACAAGCACTTATGTCCATCAGGGTATCGCCTTACTGGGTAGGAACGCAATTTCACCCTGAAGCAGATCCAGAAGGTATGAGGGTTTACTTTTGCCAAGCAGACAAAAGAAAACAAATGATTCTTCAACATGGGGAGAAAAAATTCTATAACATGTTAGACAATCTTGAAAATCCCGAAAGACTTTGGAAAACCAACCATTCAATTCTTCCCAACTTTTTGAAAGACGCAGTAGAAAAACTTTGCAAAGAGGAAATTCAAGCCTAATGGAATAAGAAAATTTTATTCAACCACAACAACCAGGTATTTCGATAGGCTCCAAAATTTTTCGGGATAAGAAATCTTGAGGTAGTACTGCCCCTCCTTGGCAATAAAGAAATAAGAGTCTGAAGGATGAACAGACACAACTTTTTTCTTTTTGTATCTACCAATGAGAAGAATACGATCTTCCTTTATATTGATTGAACGTACTCTATCATCACCTAACTTTTCCCCCAGAATTTTAACAGCACCAATTCCCAATAAACCGCCTTCTGATCGAATAATCCCAGCATTTTCGAGCTCTTTTGAGGTACCTCGGATGTAATAGGCACGATTTGACTCCTCATCCTTTTTAAGGAGCAATTGCTTTTGCTTCTCCAATACAGAACTTTGCCTGGCAAGCAAAGTGTCTTTTTCCTTTATCTCCCTCTCCCTAAATAAAACTGCATCCTGAAGATTTTTTACTTCAAGTTTTAAATTTATCAATTCATTTTCCAACTGTTTGATTTCAGCTTCGCGTCGTTTCAATGACGCCCGAATGGTACTAACCAAAATTTGGAGTGGTTTAATATTCCCCTTAACCCTGCTTTGGTTTTCAAGAGAATCTATTGCAGATTTATTTTGATCAAGAGTTATATAAATACCGGCAATTAAGGAGTGAATGCGTTCCTTTTGCCCGAAACCACCGACGCTTTTAATATTTCGGATAGACTGATTACTGGAATCAATAGCAAGAAGATTCTGCTCAATTAAATCGAATTGACGGGCGAACTCTTCTAACTGGCTCTCCCTTTCTGATAAAGTCTCCCACAAAGAATCCCTATCCTCCCTCATTTGAAGGTACTCTGAAGTTTGCTTAACATCCTGACAAGCAAACAGGACAATTATTAAGAATAAAAAGGAACTGATTGAGACTATGCTGTTTTTCATTCAATGGATTAATGGTACCTGAGATGATCTTTCAGAAAAAATCGAGGCAGAAACGCATTTTAGGTGTTAGAAGATTTTCAAGGTAGAATTTGGGCAATCTAAAAAGAAGAATAAAAAATACAACAATAGAAATTCAGAAATCAATTCTATTCTAAAAAACAACAAAAAAGCCTCGTGGGTTCCACGAGGCTTTAATTAATGATCTGGCGGCTACCTACTCTCCCACCGGTTAGGGCAGTACCATTGGCGTTACCGGGCTTAACTGCTCTGTTCGG